>CAZAHZ010000450.1:0-2560 GCA_964485055.1 uncultured Candidatus Cloacimonadota bacterium | reverse complement strand
ACGAGGAGCAGGAAGCAGGCGAGCACAGTTTCAGATGGGATGCCGGTGGGCAGAACAGTGGAATTTATTTTGTTCGAATAAAGAGTGGAATATTTGAAGAAGTGAAAAAAGTGATACTTTTAAAATAGGATATCATGATTACCGGAAATTATTTAAATGAAATAAAAAGGAATTTTGAGAAAAACAGAGAAAAGATCAGTGAATAAAGGAGGAAAAATGAAGACAAGAAATTTTCTCTTAGTTATATTATGCTTATGTAGTATCAGTCTTTTTGCAGATTTGATAAGGGAAAGTATTAATGTACCGGAAGAAATAACAACAATTCAGGAAGCGATAGAAGCAGCAGTAAGCGGAGAAATAATCATTGTTTCACCGGGGACATATTATGAAAATATCAATTTTCTGGGAAAAGCAATAACCGTCGGATCATTATATTATACAACACAGGATACGAGTTATATATCCCAGACGGTGATTGATGGTGGTCAGAGCGGGAGAGTGGTCACTTTTGACAGTTGTGAAGGCAGCAATTCAGTATTATCAGGATTCACAATAACAAATGGAGAAACCACATCCGGGGGAGGAGGCATATACTGTGGCGATAATGCAAGTCCTGCTCTGAATAATTTAAGGATTCTTAATAATCAGGCTTCTCAAGGGGGTGGATTATATTTCGGAGAAAATTCCACCACAAGTATAACCTCAACTCTGATCCAGGAAAATCTTTCGCTATATAGTGGTGGAGGGGCTTATCTGTATTATTGCAACCTGATCATGGAAGACACAGTGGTGGAAAATAACGAAAGTGGTTTTGAAGGAGGGGGTATATCATGTACATCTTCCGAACTGAACATGGAAAATGTTTCTTTTATCAATAATTTTGCAACCTCAAACTCCGGTGAAGGTGGTGGTATATCCAATTATTATAATTCCGAGATCAACATGGTATCTTGTTTAATTGATGGTAATTATGCCGGAAATGGAGGAGGAATCCATTGCTATGAAATGTCATCATTGAATTTGCTGAATACTGTGATCAGGAATAATGAATCAATGGGTTCAGGTGGAGGAATAAACTTTTCCTGGGGTGCTGAAATGACCCTGGAAAATACGGTAATAGAAAATAATACAGCGGGAACTGTGGGTGGTGGACTCGTGATAAGTGGCTATGATGCGAGTTTGAAAAATGTGCTGATAGCCAATAATACAGCAGAAATAAGTGGAGGAGGGATACTTTTTAATGGATGGACTGATACTATTCTTATTAATACAACGATAGTAGGTAATATGGCAACGGAAAATGGGGGAGGAATTTATTGTGATTCTGGAATGAATGACACAAAGCTGATCAATAGTGTAATGTGGAATAACACTCCACAGGAGATATATCTTGAGGGGCTTTGGGCTTCTTATCCGAATGAGATAACTCTGGCATATTCCGATATTGAGGGTGGCTGTGAGGCAATAGGATTTTCCGATATAAATTACATAACTATCAACTGGCTGGAAGGCAACATTGATGAAGAGCCGGGATTTTTTGATGAAGCTGAGGGAAATTATCAGCTCTCGAGCGATTCGCCCTGTATTGATAGCGGGACAGCATATTTTGAATACGAAGGAATTGTATTAATTGATCTTGATACCGACGAATATGAGGGGATTTCACCTGATATGGGTACCTTTGAATTTATCGGAGTCAGATATGGAGATATAAATAATGATGGCGAAACAGACAGCTATGATGCATCGCTGCTTTTAATGTACGTGGTTGGAATGGATCCGCTTGAGGATGATCCGATACCATGGGAAGACTGGAGGCTGGAACGTGCCGATGTTGATCTGGATGGTGAAACAGCGGCATTAGATGCAGCATTCATTCTGCAAAATACTGTTGGTATGATTGAATTACCTGTGACAGGCGGGATCAGGGGAGATGGCGGAAATCTGACTCTGTCCAATGATGATAATTACATTTATTTGAATGCCGGTTCCGAACTGATCAGTCTGGAATACACGATTCAGGAATGTTGTAATCTGGAACTGGGAGCAGGAGAAGTTACTGCCGAAAGCTGTCTATATCAGCAGAAAGGTGAGAGACTGGCAATCATTTCAGCCGGGGGTGTATCCGGAAAGATAGTGCAAATCCCATATACAAGGATTGGCGGTTATGATAGTTATGCAGTGTTTGAGATAACCTGTAATGGTCACCGCGAGCGAATAGAATATCCCTTTACCGCTGAAGCTCCGGTTGTAAGTAGAATTAAAGCTATTTATCCGAATCCTTTCAATCCAGCGACAACGATAGAATATCAGTTGGCACAGCCTGGTAAAACCAGTATTGAGGTTTACAATATCAGGGGACAGAAAATGGCGGTGCTGGTGAACGAGGAGCAGGAAGCAGGCGAGCACAGTTTCAGATGGGATGCCGGTGGGCAGAATAGCGGGATTTATTTTATCCGTATAAAGAGCGGGGCATTTGAAAATGTGAAGAAAGTGATCCTTTTGAAATAGTGACATATGTCCCCTGGGGTTGATTATCTTATTAATAAAGCTTCAGGAG
>CAZAHZ010000449.1:0-2576 GCA_964485055.1 uncultured Candidatus Cloacimonadota bacterium | reverse complement strand
AAGCGATTATCTTTAAAGAACTTAGAGTATCCTATGGTCATATGACACTATTTCAGAATTAACATCTTGGCAGACTTTTTACATTCTCCCGCTTTGATTTGATACAAATACACTCCAGAAGCTACTTGTCTGCCACTTCTGTTCTTGCCTGACCAGATAATCTCATGCATTCCCTTGTCAAGATTTTCCGCTTTATATTCCCAGACTTTCTGTCCCTTGATATTAAAAACAATTACGGATACATTGTCAACTGGTTCACTTAATTCAAAGCTTATCTTCGTTTCAGGATTAAAGGGATTGGGATATGCCAACACATTTGATATAACCTTTGCTTCCGGCAATTCAGTTTCCTCATCGCCCACAAATGGATAGCTCGCTTCCAGAGACATATTCACAAAACTCGTATCCGTCACACTCACTGCCACAAAAAGACTGTCCCTCACATAAAACGGACTGTCAAGAATAAGGTTATATGTCCCCTCCGGCAATGCCATCACAAATACACCTTCCTGATCTGAATATTCCACGCATTCACCTGCAACTTCTCCGCGGATGATGTCCAGAGGAACACCTTCCGGATCAGTTACAGTGCATTTCACATACCCGATCGTGAAATATGAGCCATACTCCACCGGACCAATATCAACTACAGCTACTCCATCACCATCACCATCAAAAGGACTAAAATTATAACTGTAATCCCAATTGCAAAATGTAGTGTCAGCATACCCTGCATCAATACAAAGACTGCTGTCTGCCAGCGAAAAACTATGTGTCAGTGTATCAATCACCACTTCAGCCAATGCTATATCCATGTCCTCCAGATTGCCCCCACAATCATTTATAAAATCAGGAATATTATAAGTCAGAAAATTATTGTAAAAATCAAAAGTAGTTCTGTAGAAATGCTCCTCCACGTAATTATCTATATCATTATAAATATTATTGTAATGATAGGCAATATCTTCTTCGTATATAGTAGTTCGTAAACACCACCAGTCAAAGTAATTATTAAATCCATAAATATTATTTCCATCTACTGAGATTCTCATTGAACTATTTTCACCACAGAATACATTATTATAGAGATAATGCTCACCATAATCGGCATCAGCATCAAAAACTGAATTATGAAAGAAATTGTTATTAAACTCTTGCCGTCCTGTATCTTCATAAATATTCTCTACTCCAATATAAGAGTTTTCCGCAATATTATTATAAAACCTGACATCAGGTTCAATATGGAAATCAACATAAGAATCCCTGAAATAATTATCAGAAACATTATTATAACCACTTACTATGAAAAAGATACGGTCTTCCCGGTTCATATTTTCAAATGTATTTCTCCTGAATATTCCAAAATCTGCCACAGATGCGGTTATCTGACTTAATGCAGCATCTGAATCATATAGACCATTACCATAAAAATCATGATTATCAACGACTCTGAGTCCTATGTTATTACTTAAAATATTTCTAAAACTATTATTAATTATGTAGTTTTCCCCTCTCCTCATGTCCAATCCCATGGAATCAAAATGGCAATAAGCAATCACAGTTTCCTCATCAGGAGCTTCTATTTGTAATAATATACCATCGTCTCTATCGGCTCCATAATAAAGAAATCTATCTTCAGTACTATAAAAACTACATCCATAAATTAGCGAAGGTAAATACTCTCCTATATCATAATCAAAAATCCTAATACAAAAATAATTATCCTGAAATCGGCAGTATTTTATAATAATCCCCGGTTTTGTAGAAATTCCACATGATCCAAACTCTATATTGTCATGAATAAACGCTGAATAGTTAATATTGCAGTATTCAAATCTGCTGTTCTCAGGATGTTCGTTCATTATCCGTATTCCTCCCCAGCGATAATCAAGATAATCCGGATATCTGGTGAATAATATACTATCGCTATCTGTACCTACAGCTACTAATGAACCATAAATATTAATAGTTTTTGCAACAGCTTCATTATTACCAGAAGCAACAAAATTACTATAATCATCAGTATAAGCCGCTGTTATATAAATCTCAGTGCCGGGCAGAATGGTTAAAGTTGAATTCTCACTGACCGTGAGATTATAAGGCACATACCAGGGATTACCTTCTGGTCCTATAGTAGTATCCTCATCTATCACTCCATATATTTCTGTTCCCATTAGAGCAGCAAACGAAAACAGTAAAATAAAAAATGCAACATATCTCATCATAAGCTCCTTTAAGATATCAAATAGGAGACGTGAAGGGGAAAAACATCACGTCTCCTCAATATTACTACAAATCACGAGTCACTAATCACCAATCCTTATTTCAGCATTAATATCCAAGCATACTTTCAATCCTTGATAATTTAAACAGTCACAATAATTTTGTCAACCAGTTTATTCACCCCAATAAAAATACAAGATACCTGCCACTCCACCCAGCTAAGTACAGGAGTTATGAACGGTACTCCGGGCATGACTTCTGGACGATCAGAAAAACCTCTCTCTAAATTGAGTAACTGAAACCTGTCGCCCTTAAGTCCTGCCGGAATACCGTCAGAACTCAAAGCTTATCTG
>CAZAHZ010000448.1:0-2580 GCA_964485055.1 uncultured Candidatus Cloacimonadota bacterium | reverse complement strand
CCAGAGAGATTAGTGATATTAGCAAAAGGGCATCGCTCAGGTTAGGAATAATATGAAATTCTTTATGATCACATACACCCCAGCCAGCAAGATCAGGCTGCCACTCACTTTTCTGATGATCCTGCTGCCTAGTGATTTATTATTCCATTTCAGGTATTTCTTCAGAGCATCCATAAATGTCCCTGCCAGCAATATTATCCCGCAATGTCCCAATATAAATGCCAGTGCCAGCATTATGCTGAAAAAAGGACGCTTCCCGATCTCACTCAGGCTGATACTTAATACCGGTGACATAAATGCCAGGGCACATATTCCCAAACCCATGCCCAGAGTGATTCCCAGCACAAAGCCGCTCAGATAGGGATGCTTCTGCAGGCTGTGATCCATCAGTTGTCTCCCCGCCGGAACTGGTAATAAATCCAGAAAATATAATCCTGCCAGCAATAACAATGCGGCGATCATTATGTTCATGATCACTTCCACCGGTCCCAGCAATATCCCGATCGTGAGTGATACCACCGCTATGATCACCAGCGTGACCAGTATCCCCCCCGAAAAGCTCAATGATAATAGAAATGCTCTGCCCCTGCCTCCCTGCTGATCATTGATAAAGGCTATCACTAAGGGAATGCTGCTCAAATGACATGGACTCAGCAGCACACTGAATATTCCCCAGACCAGCGCTGCCGAATAAGCAACCACAGGCACTCCGTACAACCCGCGCAACAATTCTTCTAACATTTCATCACTCAATTTCTCTTAAATTTTCTGCTGGTTTTCCAGTAGTTTTAACACTTCTTTTGGTACTAATACTTTCCCCACAGATACCACTTCCCCGTCTATCACCAGTGCAGGTGTGCTCATCACTCCATAACTGATGATCCGCTCGATCTCCTGAACATACTCGACTTCCGTTTCCAGCTTTATCCCTTCCAGTGCTTCCTTCACATTCTTTTCCAATTGGTAGCATTTCTTGCAACCACTGCCTAATACTTTGATCTCAATCATTTTACTTCTCCTTATATATATCGGTATATTGCATTAAATAAATATCCCACTATAATTATCCCTGTCCCGGTGATTATCAAAAATGTCACGATCAGTTTCACCTTGATCACCTTGCGCAGGATGATCATCTCTGGCAATGATAAAGCCGTCACCGCCATCAGAAATGCCAGTGCCGTCCCTAATCCCACGCCCTTGCCGATCAGTGCCTCCGCTATCGGAATCGCTCCCAGAGCATTCGAATATAAAGGTATCCCGCAAAACACTGCCACGAGCACTGCCAAAGGATTGTCAGGTCCTGCATATCTTGCCAGTATCGCTTCCGGCGCCCAGCCGTGAATTGCTGCCCCTATCCCTATTCCTATTAATAAATATATCCAGATCCTGCCAATGATCTCCTGCAATTGTGACCAGGCAAATCCTAACCGCTCTTTCTGACTCTGCTCTATTTCCTTTCCAACTCCCATCTGCATCTTCCACACGTATTCCTCGACATACCTTTCCAGCTTCAACCTGCCGATCAGGTAACCACCCAAAGTTCCGATCAAAACCCCGCACATCACATAGATCAACGCTATCTTCACTCCGAATGATGCCAGAAGTATCACAAATGCCGCTTCATTTACTATCGGTGAAGTGATCAAAAAGGAAAAGGTCACGCCCAGAGGTATCCCGCCTTCCACAAAGCCGATAAATAACGGCACCGAGGAACAAGAACAAAACGGCGTTACTATCCCCAATAACGCTGCCATGAAATTAGCACTGATCCCCTTGAAACGATTCACGATCCGACGTGTCCGCTCTGTCTGGAAATAACTCCGCACATAAGATATCAAAAAGATCATTATTCCTAATAATATTAATATCTTGGTAACATCATAAATAAAAAAATGTACACTCCCGCCTAAATTACTGCTCCGCTCCAGCCCAAATACATTATCGACCAGTAGCCACACCAGGTTCTCTAACCACTTGAACAATTGCAGCCCCCTCCATGTATGCAATTGATAAAATCAATCACACAAGGCATCAAAAGACGGTAATAATAAAAATTGCCCTCTTTCTCAAAACTTACTATACCATCTCTTTTCAATACACTCAAATGCCTGGAAACCGTTGATATATCCGATCCCACCAGCATCTGTAATTCGCAAACGCACTTCCGACCTTCTGCCAGTGCCATGATCATCTGCAAACGCGAAGCATGCCCCAAAGCCTTAAAGATCAACGCCTCCCGCTCGTAACCCTCACATTTACATCCCCCTCCTTCTCCTCCACAACCGCATGTATGCTCAGCCATCCCACTCTCCTTCTTCTACATATTATATATAATAACAAAAAAACCTATTTGGCGAAACCGCCAAATAGGTCAAGCATTTTCTTCTCCTCCCAGCTAAGTCAGGAGTTTTGGACGGTACCCCGGACAAGACTTCTGGACGACCACCCACCTCCCAGACCAGCCTTTTCACGATCGACCAAAAACTCTACCCCATAACAGATTAGTTCCCCCATGCAGATATTTTAAACCTAATCTGAGCGATACTGTTTTGATTAAGATTGCTAATATCTTTGAGG
>CAZAHZ010000447.1:0-2612 GCA_964485055.1 uncultured Candidatus Cloacimonadota bacterium | reverse complement strand
TTGTTCCCCAGAGTATATTTGCCTGCCTGTCGCATCTCTGCAAAGTGATTGTATCGCCAATAATAGGTTTACCTCCCGTTATTATTCCACCAAAACCATCACTTATCAGTTTTGTATTCTCATCGAAACTTCCTGAAACCAATAATTCACCGCCGCTACTCCATCCTGCTCCGATGCTGCCATCTGATTCCAGGTATATGCCATAAATATTCGCCCCGCCACTATGATCCTGCCAAACTATAAAAACGCCGGCTTCCTCATCACTGATCACTTTCATGGATGAGCAGATTATCACGTTTTCCATCGTTATGATTATACCATCATTACCCCAGAGCCTATTGCCATCCAGATCAAATCTCTGAGCGCGGATAAATGAGGGAAATCTCCTTTCATACCAGACTGCTACAATCTCGCCATCAGAGGTTTCCACTATATCTTCTCCATCGGGATAAAAACATTCCAGGTCGGTGACAATGACCGGTTCGTCCCAGGCACAATCCCCAGTTTCAGTAATTTTCTGGATCTTGACTTCCTGACTGCCCCCGGAAGCATCCGTCCAGATAGTCATATAGCCCCCGCCTGACAAGGCTGTTACCGAGCCTGAATAATTAAGGTTAGTCTCCTGCCTCACGGCTTTACCATTATCTTCCCAGCAGATATAACCATTCAAACCCATGACGAGTAGCAATACCAATAAAACAAATAGCTTTTTCATAGTATCCTCCTGACTATTTATTATCCGGATTCCAGCATTAGTTCTAATCACCTGTAAACATTCATTACATACTGTAAACGAAATCAACTCCCCCTGATGTCTTATCTAAGTCAATTTTTCCTGAATGCTGCACCTTTATATATACTTTCTGGTTTCCACATCTATTATAGGCAATTCTGGTTCTCTGATATGTAAAACAATTTTTGTTCCATTCCACATTTTATTTTATTATTAAGCATATTTTGAAGTGAATAATCTATTTCAAATGAATACTGCCATATTCTCCGTCATAGCCGGGAATGAGCTGCACTGCTCCACTATGAAAGCGCCTCAGAAATTCCATGATGTCTTTATCTCGCAGCTTTTCTTCAATTTCTTCACCGTTTCCCAGTATGATCTCTAATTCGGTCAGTTCCCTGCTTAGTACATCTTCATATCGGCGTAAAACTTTTTTACTTGTCTCCCTGGTTCCGGTAATGCGGCTGATGAGTTCCGCCAGGGGTACTATATAATGCCAGTTTACGGTTAAATCGGCAGGTATTTCCAGGCGGTCGGCAAGTTGATAAACCCGATTTAACACTCCGATTGTCACCGGCTTACCGCAGACAGGACAAATTCCCTGAAAAGCAGCCGTTTCCTCAGGATGCCAGCAGATACCGCATTTTCGATGTCCGTCATAATGATATTTCCCGGCTTGAGGATACATATCAATTGTCTCTGTTTTCCCGCTCTGCAAGGCTGAGATGATCTCCTGACAGTTATAACCGGCTTCGATGAAGGTGGCATTTCTTCCCAGCCTGCCCGGACTATGCGCATCGGAACTGGAGATCAGCGTATATTTATCGAGTGCCGATACCAGTTTGATCATAGGCACATCTGCGGAAAGTCCCGTTTCCAATGTGGTTATATGATCGCTCAGGTCTGCAAAACATTCTTCTAATGCCTCATAACCTGATTTTGACCCGAACAGCGAAAACCACGGCGTCCAGATATGAGCCGGAATACAAAATATCCGATCATCTGTCTCCAATGCCAGTTCCAGAAGATCATGAGCACTCAATCCGCAGATGGGGCGCCCATCCGAGTGGATATTGATCCCGCGTTTTTCCAGATTTGACTGCCAGCGAGCTGCTGTTTCCAGGTCAGGCAGCAGAAATATATTATGTATCTTCCGCGTTTTACCTTTATCTTTATAGATGGAACTGATCTCTCCACTGAGAATGAATCGAACTTCTGAAGCGGATTTATCTTTATCTGTTGCCAGCCGGAATTCCCGCTTCAATTGATAAAGTCCCGGTTCTACTTCTTCCAGTTTCTCAGTTAATTCTGATAGCCAGCCCGGATGACTGGCATCTCCTGTGCCCACCAAGTCTATTCCCTTACGTCGTGCCCACCAGTCCAGATGCTCAGGCGTGAGTTCCTTACTCGTCGCCAGCGAATAATGCGAATGAATATGCAGATCCGCTATAATCTTACCTTTCATCTAATCCACCCTAAATATTTTTTATTATTCTATTATTTTACCTTTTTACGTCAAGTTCTCTTTGTAAATTCTTGCACCCCCCCGGAATTTTAAAAATATCTCCTCTACTGTACGGGCAGACCCATGTGTCTGCCCGTATATAACCTGAATCCCAGCTATATATATGATAGAATTGAAACATGCAAAGCGGGCAGACACATGGGTCTGCCCCTTGTATGTTGACATTAGATATTTATAGAAGACATAGAAGTGGATATACAGGTTGCAAGAAGATCATATTTGCTCTGTTGCAACAGAGCAAATATGCCAGTCAGAGATCGATCTGCCCCTTGGGTTTAAAGCTCGTGACGTAGTATGCTCCTTGTATGTTGACATTAGATATTTATAGAAGACATAGAAGTGGATATACAGGTT
>CAZAHZ010000446.1:0-2618 GCA_964485055.1 uncultured Candidatus Cloacimonadota bacterium | reverse complement strand
TGAAAAAGCGGAAGGTCATTATATATTATTTATTGATGAGATACATACAGTGGTGGGAGCGGGAGCAGCCGAAGGTGCAATAGACGCCTCCAATATGCTCAAGCCAGCTCTGGCGCGGGGAACTCTGCACTGCGTGGGAGCAACCACGCTGGATGAATACCGGAAATATATAGAAAAAGATGCAGCCCTGGAACGAAGATTTCAGCCTGTTTTTATCAAAGAACCAACCGTAGCCGATACTATCTCGATCCTGCGGGGAATCAAAGATAAATATGAGATCCATCACGGAGTTCAGATCACAGATAGTGCCCTGGTGAGTGCTGCCACAATGTCAGATCGTTATATCAGTGACCGTTTTCTGCCGGATAAAGCTATTGATCTGATAGATGAAGCCTGTGCAAGATTGCGTATGGAGATCAATTCACGACCGGAAGAGATTGATGAAACGGAACGGCGTCTGCGTCAACTGGAAATTGAGAAATTCTCAGTAGAAAAAGAAGATAATGAACTGGGCAAACAAAGATTAACTAAACTGCAGACTGAGATTGCGGAACTAAAGGAGAAACTCAATCTTCTGACCATTCGCTGGGAACGTGAAAAGGAATTGCACCAGAGGCTGAGTACTATCAGCGAAGAGATCGAAAAGATCAAGTCTGAATCTGAGCGAGCGGAGCGGGAAGGTAATCTGGAGAAAGCTTCCCAACTGAAATACGGTACACTTGCCAGCAAGCTCCAGGAACAGGAAGGTTTAAAATCAGAAATCCAGAAAATCCCGGAACATGAACGCCTTTTAAAAGAGGAAGTTGATGAAGAAAATATCGCTCAGATTGTTTCCAAGTGGACTGGTATTCCGGTATCTAAACTGGTGGAAAGTGAACTTGATAAACTGGTGAAGATGGAAGATGTGATCGGTAAAAGAGTGATAGGTCAGCAGGAAGGAATTGCCGCAGTGTCTAATGCGATCCGGCGAAGTCGAAGCGGATTATCTGATCTGCATCGTCCCATCGGTTCCTTTATCTTCATGGGTCCCACAGGGGTGGGAAAGACGGAATTAGCTAAAGCCCTGGCAGAATATCTCTTTGATACCGAAAAGGCGATCATCAGGATTGATATGAGCGAATATATGGAGAAACATGCAGTATCGCGTCTGGTAGGAGCACCTCCCGGTTATGTGGGATACGATGAAGGTGGCTATCTCACGGAAGCAATCCGGCGCCAACCCTACAGCATCATTCTCTTTGATGAAATTGAAAAGGCACATCCCGATGTCTTTAATATATTGCTGCAAATCCTTGATGACGGCAGATTAACAGACAGCAAGGGCAGAACGGTGGATTTTAAAAATACTGTGATCATCATGACCTCAAATATTGGCTCTCAAATTATCTATGACCAGGGACTAGATGATCTGGAATCCATTCGTCCACAATTACAGCAGCTCTTGCAGCAGCATTTTAAACCCGAATTCCTTAATCGGCTTGATGAGATAATAATCTTCCATCGGCTGGAAAAAGAGCAGATCAGGCAGATTGTGAAAATTCACCTCAGCTATCTGCAAAGTAAACTGAAAATGCAGAATATCGAACTGGAATTCAGCGAAACAGCAATAGACGAGATAACGCAACTTGGTTATGATCCGCAATTTGGAGCAAGACCGCTGAAACGCGTTATCCAGCAGAAACTGGAAAATCCTCTCTCACTACTTCTGCTGCAGAATAAAGTAAAATCCGGTACTGTGATCACTGTGGATAATAATCTTCAATTGCAAATAAACTAAAACGGGAAAAGCCGTTCCTAGGAACGGCTTTTATTTAATCTGCGTTGCGTACTACTCTGAAACCTACATAATTGCTACCATAAGATTGACATACAGGACGATAGGAACAGCAGCATTTATCCATCTCACTATACCAGCAGCCTCCTCGAACTAAACGGTTTAAGCCTGTTTCAGGTCCTGTGGGATTATCCTCCGGGCAACAATCATAATATCCCGCGGCATACCAGTCCCAACACCATTCCCAGACATTTCCGCTCAAATCGTATATTCCCAGCGAATTAGGCTGTTTGCTGCCAACTGGATGAGTTTGATTTCCTGAATTTCCTAAATACCAGCCTACGCGGTCTATCTCATCGCAGCCAGAAAAGTAATAATTAGTATCCAGACCAGCTCCGCGAGCCACATATTCCCATTCTGCTTCCGTAGGCAGACGATAACCATTGGCTGACCAGTTGCAGGTGCTGTCTGCCAGATCATAGCAGGGTGTAAATCCTTCCGCGATGCTACGCCGATTGCAATATTCCAGAGCATGATCCCAGGAAACTCCAAAAACCGGATAATGGTCTCCAATTCCATATCCATAAATCGGCAGCGAATCCATCAGCGTTGCGAACTGGCTCTGTGTTATTTCCAGGTTTGAAATGTAAAACGAATTCAAATTGACCGTATGCAGCGGATATTCATTTTCATTACCTTCTTCATGAATATTGCCCATCTCAAATGAGCCTGCCGATACTAAGATCATTGCCGGATCTACTCCACTATCATTTGGTCCGGATGTGTCCTCTGTCCATAGTACTCGAAAAGTGTACCATTATTTCGGTTGAAAAGTGTACCACCG
>CAZAHZ010000445.1:0-2630 GCA_964485055.1 uncultured Candidatus Cloacimonadota bacterium | reverse complement strand
TCATTGCGGTGAAGATACATTAAAGGCAGAATATTCCGGTGCCAAAGAGCAAAGATCACTCTCTGCTGCGGAGCGGGATTAATTCTTCTGAAGCGCCAGGTAAGTCCCAGAATTCTTATAAACGATAATCCCAGGTTCTTTATCAACCAGAAAAGCCATGGAGAAAATTTCTTTTTGCTCATTTATTTCACCATATCTTCGAGTAAATGTGTCACCTCTTCCGAGGCTGATTTCTTGCCCAGCATCTGATGCAATTTTTCCAGTTTCTGTTTCATTTGCCTATACTCGCCGGGATTTTGGAGAAAATATCTAATCCTGCTGCTGATCGCCTCGGGATTTGCCTGCTGCTGGATGAATTCGGGAATAACGCTGTCATTAAGGATGATATTGGGTAAACCGATCCATTTGATCTTAACCAGAAGCCTGCCTAAATAGTAGCTGAACCAGCTTGTTTTATAACAAATAATAAAAGGAGTTCCTGAATAGGCAGTTTCCAGAGTCGTTGTCCCTGATTTGGCACAGACAAAATCTGAATGTGCCATCAATTCATAATTCCTGCCCTCAATGATCTTGAGACCTTCTACAGGATATTCAGGCAAGATACTATCAAATAATTTCAGGGAAACCGTATCAGCCCGTGAGAGCAGAAATTGATAACCTTCGGGAAGCAGTAACCCCATCGCCTTCAGATATACAGGTAAAAGATTACGGATTTCAGTATCGCGGCTGCCTGGGAAAAAAGTTATCCATTTCTTGTCCGCATCAAGCTCAAACTCATTGGCAAACTCAGCTCTGCTGCTTTTCACTATGATCTCCTCCGAGATCGGATGCCCGGTATAGGTTGCTTTGATCTTTGAATCTGCAAAGTAATCACCTTCAAAGGGCAGTATATAACCAATCACATCGGAATAATCCCGCAATTGAAAGATACGGTGCTTTTTCCAAGCCCAGAATTGCGGACAGATATAATATAGAACTTTTATTTTCATATTTTTTGCCAGCCGGGCAATACGCATATTCAGTCCGGGATAATCAACCAGAACAACGGCATCCGGTGATTCCCTCTGAAGAATTTTGCCAATATCTTTTTCTACCTGGGCAAAAAACGATAAATGCCTGATTACTTCCAAAAAGCCCATCACATTAAATCGGGCAAAGGGAAACAGGGAGCGAAAACCCTGGGCTTCCATCAACCTCCCCCCTACTCCGAAATGTTCCCAGTCCGGATGCTGCTGCCGGCAATAATTCAGAACGCCGGAAGCATGCAGGTCTCCGCTCTTTTCACCAACCAGCCAGAATATTTTTCTTTTCATTATATCTATCCTGCCATTTATTAATCTTTTAAAAAGCTTCCCGGACACCAAAATCGGTGCTGGTCTGCTTTTTATATAAGCCTGTATCCAAGCGAAGAGTAAATAACTCATCAACGTCAAGCAGGTAGCGGAAACCTATGCCTAAGCCATATCGAAATCCCGAAATATAAAACTCATCAAGTCCTTTTTGAATCTGACCTGCTTCAGCAAAAAAGACCATTCCCAGGCGACGCCAGTGAGGTTTACTCCAGGGAAATGATCTGATTTCCGTGCTTATCGAGATCAGGCTTCTATCAACGAATTGACCATTTTGAAAAATACGCATTTCAGCTCCCAGAGATGCCAGTTCCTGATAAGGTATTTCACCCGCATTGGTTATTATTTTCAGTTCAGATGCCCAGGTAGTTAAAGATTTTATTGGCAAATATCCGATTGCAGTCAAGCTGTAACGTTCAAAGGTGTAATCACTACGCAAAGCTTCTGAAAAGGTTTGTAAATTTAATTGTATCTGCAAACCTTTTACCGGAAAATACTGATTATTCAGCGTATTATATTGAAATGTCAAGCCTGGACCTAAACTCCAGCCTCCGGCTGAAATCAACTGATCTTCATACAATAACCACTGTTCATCTATTGTATCAGCATATTTATAATAATTGCCCTTATAAGTAAAACCAAAATTAAATTCCGACCATCGGCGCAGCATCTCATAACTGAACCGGAAGTGCCGGAATTCATTTTTCTGCGAATGATCAATGTCAATTTCGCCACCCGTACCATAGAGATTACAACCTTCCTGCTCCAGGCTGAAAGGCAGATTAATGGCATATTTTCCTTCATCAAACTGCCACTCATTCTCCAATTCCAAAGACCAGCTTTTCTTGATACCGGCTTTTATCTGGATTTTCATCAGGCTGGGTGGAACACTTTTAGGCTGTTCTGCTGGTCGAAACAGGTAGATCAATGCTCCACCAGCACTTAAACTGGTTTCTTCCGCATAATCCAGAATTGGAAAAAAATGCAGACTCGTATTGTCCTCTGCCCAAATAGGCATTATCGCCATTATCATTATAATAAATATAACTTTCTTCATACTGGAAAAGTCTATAATCTCCTGTTTCCAGTCAATTTATTTCATGCAGTGAGCTGGCATCCCCCCGAAATTAATATGAAACCTGGTTTCAAATTGCCCTGAAAGGGCAGTACTATAATAGTCCCGATTTAAATCGGGACTATTATAGTACTGCCCCATTCGGGATTCAATTTAATTTAATGACTATCCGAATGTCTCCGTAAAACTTGACAATAATATTAAAA
>CAZAHZ010000444.1:0-2633 GCA_964485055.1 uncultured Candidatus Cloacimonadota bacterium | reverse complement strand
CAATTATTAATTCAAGATAACACAAAATCTTTAAGAAAAACGGGGGGATGCCAGCAGGATTTGATAAAGCTTGACAGAGGTTTGAGAGCCAAAAGAATTTACCTGAAAAAAAGAGAATACAGGAGGAAACTATGGTTAGAGAAGGTTTATTATATACCGAAAGCCATGAGTGGGTAAAGATAGAAGGTGATGAGGCTTATATCGGCATCACAGCTTATGCAGCCCATGAACTTGGCGAAATCGTATATGTGGAACTTCCGGACGAAGGAGATGAAGTCAAGGCAGGAGTAGCTTTCGGTTCAGTGGAAGCAGTCAAAGCAGTGGAAGAGATTAAATCACCCTTGAGTGGCGAAATTCTGGAAATCAATGAAGAACTGGAAGACGAGCCAGAATTAATCAACAAAGATGCTTATGGAGAAGGCTGGATGATCAAGATCAAAATCAGCGGTCTAACTGAAAAAGAAGACCTTCTAAGTCCCGAAGACTACCAGAAATTGATTGATCAATAACAATATGCCCTATGAACATAAGCCATTTCTACTTATTCTGATAGCACCATCAGGAGGTGGCAAAACCACTATTTGCGATCAAATACTTAATCTGGAAGATGATTTTGTCTATTCCATTTCTTCAACCACTCGCAAACCGCGGGGCGATGAACAGAACGGAGTTGATTATTTCTTTCTTGAAAAAGAGGAATTTCTTCAACGACAGCAATCTGGTGAATTCATTGAAAGTGCTGTGGTGCACGGGAACTGGTATGGCACCTCGCGAAAATTCATAGAAAGCGAACTGCATTCCGGCAGAAATATTATACTTGACATTGACGTGCAGGGAGCATTTAAAATATTGGAAAGTGGAATAGAATGTGTGACCGTGTTCCTGCTTCCACCCACTCAGGAAGAATTACGGCAGCGTCTGGAAAACAGAGGAACGGATAATGCTGAAATGATAGAATTAAGAATGCGAAATGCTGCTGAGGAAGTATCGTTGATTTCCAGTTTTAATTATCTGGTCATTAATGATAACCTTGAAAAAGCGATCAATGATATCAAAATGATCATCCGGGCAGAGAAATTGAAAGTTGATAGATATGTGAATGTACAAGAAAATTATTACAGGAGTGAAAATGCTTAATCCCAAAGTGGAAAAATTTCTGGAAGATAACAATATGACTTATCTCTTCCTGATGCTGGCAAACCTTGAAGTGCAAAGGCTGGCTAGTCTTCCCAGTGTAATTAAAAAACAATTTGAAGGTAAGATCACCGAAACGGCTTTAGAGCATGTGGCAGAAAATATGATTCCTGATTACCTGGGTGATATCCCGGAAGGATCAGAACCTGAAGATGAAAACCTGAACCCATTTGATTAGAGCAGACTCTCAATGTCTGTTAAAGCTTTGCATCAATATCTTGAGTTCCTGAAAATATCGGGAATTCAGGATATTTTCGTCAAACCCACACCCTCGGAGAGCAGGGAGATTTCATATACGATTATGGATAAGCAGAAGATTTTAGAGGAACTTAGTCAAAAATACGCTAATTGTCAGAAATGCAATCTCTGGGAAGGCAGAAACAAACTGGTCTATGGTCAGGGAAATTCAGATGCCAGCCTGATGCTGATTGGTGAAGGACCCGGAGCAGAAGAAAATAAAACAGGACTGGCTTTTGTGGGAAGAGCGGGGCAATTATTGACCAAAATGTTGAAAGCTATTGATCTGGAACGTGAAGAAGTATATATTGGCAATATCGTTAAATGCCGTCCTCCGGGTAATCGTGATCCTTTGGAAGAAGAACGAATTACATGTCTGCCATATTTGCTGGAACAAATCGAAATTATCCAACCGCAGATACTATTATTAATGGGCAAAGTAGCGGGTAATACGATCTTGAAAAATAGTCTGGCTCTGGGTAAGATGAGAGAAACAATTTTTGAATTCAAAGGAATTCCCACCTATGTTACATATCACCCTTCTGCCTTGCTACGGCATGAAGGATGGAAAAAACCTACCTGGATAGATCTCCAGAAAGTAAGGGATCATTATCGCAAATTACCCCCAAAAAACTAATCGAGGCTAATAATGGCAGAATATAATCAGGGAAAAAAACAGACTGTTGACAAGCAGTTGCCAAATGATCCAAATGCAGAAGCTGCCGTGCTTTCTGCCATGCTTATTGATACTTATAATGTCAGCTATACCATGACCTGGCTGGCTGAAAAAGATTTCTACCGTAATAGCCATAAAACAATTTTCCGGACTATGAAAAAACTTTATGAAAACAGTGTGGAAATTGATATTATCACCTTGACCAATGAATTAAAAAAAAGTGACGAGTTTGAAAAGATTGGCGGTTTTGAATTTATAAACAAATTGACCAGTGTTGTGCTGAGCGGGGCAAATATCAAGGAGCACGTTAAGATAATACGCGATAAATCCACTTTGCGCCAATTGATCACAGCAGCTAATAATATAATTGAAATGAGTTATCAGGCTGAAGAAGAAGTTGAGGAGATACTTGATCACGCAGAGCAGCAGATTTTCAATATTGCCGAAAATCCTCTTAAAGAATCTTTCGGTGATTTTAAGCATGATATAGACGAAACAGTAGAAGTTATTCAGGAGATAGCCAGTA
>CAZAHZ010000443.1:0-2663 GCA_964485055.1 uncultured Candidatus Cloacimonadota bacterium | reverse complement strand
ATTTTACATTTTACATTTTCAATTTTACATTCACTATTTGCATTGCTGCTATTAACTTGAATAATCCTTTCTGCATATTTTTCATCTATAAAATCAGGATATCCCCCATTAATACATAGACTTACCCTGTAGGTGCCACTATCCGCAAAGCAATATACGGGATTTTGTTCATAAGAATCTATTATTTCATCATGATTGAAGTCCCACTCCCAATAACTTACATTTTCACCACTTGAAGTATCTGTAAATTGGACTGTTAACGGCGCTGTACCTGAATCCGGTGTTGCTGTGAAATTCGCATAATAAGGTTCCTGTCCATAAGCAAATGGATGATAAACTGTAAAGGTCTCGCCATAATCAACACTATGATAAATATATGTATGTTTTATTGTACTCATATATTGGATATATTTAACAATCAAATATAATTCTCCGGGTTGTCTTCCTCCTACAATACTACTTATCGGTAAATTCGGACAATTGAAGGTGCTTTTTATTTCCCAGGTTTGACCATAATCGTTGCTGTATCTTAGCTTCCTTCCATCACCAATACCCCAGTAAAAAGAATAGAGATATATTTCTCCGTATTCATATCCCCTGGATAATGTATTAATTGGAGCTACAAAATCAAATGAATGTTGCATCTCAAAGTTTTCAAAATTATCAGTACTAATTAAAAGCCACATTGAATCCAAAATATCCGATTCCCTAACAATAGCATAACCAACATTGTTTTCATTATCAATTTCAGAAGCCAACGAGTTACCAAAAAATCCCTGGCATAGATGATCAATGAATGTAACGCCATAATTTTCACTATGTTGCGATTTACCCTTGTAGATATATCCTTCTGTTCTTCCACTGTGAATATAGTAGGCATTATTACTTCTGAATATCCAACTCCCTTCCTGTCCGTAATTGTAAGAAATCCACAGGTTCTCCGGCATTGAACAGCCATAAACTACTCCGGGTGTCATATCAGCAGTAATACTACCAATATCTATGTTAGTATTTAGAGTACTATCCATGCATGTGGCTGTTTCTCCAAAATCAGTAGAACGATATAAGCCTTCACCTGTTTCAGTTGGTCCCAGGAAATATATCTCACCTACATCCGGTCCACGGGTTATACCACCATCACATAAGAAAGTTCTACTCGTTAGAATTAATAATAGCAAGAATAATATCAGTTTTTTCATTGCATTTCCTCCTTGTTGGATATATTAATTAATTTTTCATTGAAATTTCTGTCAATAATTTATTTCAATATTTTCTCTAATTAATTAAAATTAGATATTTATTTAACATTACGAACTGCATATTGATAATTTAATCCCAATTATGTATCATTTCCATTAATAATTTCAACCCATTCCGGAGCAGGATAGATATACATGCTGTCTATCACAACAGAATCCAATACCGTAACATTAAAATTCACATTATCACATTCCGGTATTGCTATCAAGTAACTTACATAAGGTACTTCCGGAAAACCAACAGAATCCATACTGGTGTGTTCCGGAATATTTATCCGATTATATATATCAACATCGCGACTGTTCATACCCGGTATTTCCAACTCGAATTCTACAAGATAACTCGAGGAATTTTCCACTTCATAAATAGGAGAAGATTCTCCCCTGGTGTTGAAATTGATCCATTCATCTGCTTTAGCAGAAATACAAAAAACGACTAACATTACTACAACAATACTAATTCTTTTCATTTTCCTTTCCTCCTATTATTCTTTCTTTCTCTTTCCTTTACTGATCACTCATTACCGATCACCATTCTCTATTTCAAAAGAATCATTTTATTTATCGGTGAGTTTTGAACACTCAACTTGTATAGATATATTCCGGAAGAGAAATCTTCAGCATTCCAAGTTGCTTCTGTTTGCTGATTATTTATCTCAATAATATCCACGATCTGCCCTCTAAAATTGAAAATATTGATTGTTGAGGTTGTTTGATCATCTGGTAGATTATAGCTTATTGTTGTGGTCGGATTAAAAGGATTCGGATAATTTTTTATATCGTAATTTACAATTTTAATGCTATTATCATTAACTTCATTTCCATCAATAACATGAATATAATTAGTTTTAACATAACCATCACTTTCACCGTAATAGTAAATGATCAATTTTACAGAGCAAAAGCCTGTATCCTGATAAGTATATTCAGGATTCTGCTCAAAAGAATCAATATTACCATCAAGATCAAAATCCCATTCCCAGGATGTTATATTTTCTCCACTTGAAAGATCAGTAAATTGTACTGTTAATGGTGCTGTTCCTGAAGTTGGTTCTGCAATGAAATCAGCGTAATACGGTTCTGGACCATAAGCAAAGGGATGATAAACTGTAAAAGTCTCTCCATAATCCAAGCTATGATATATATATATATGCTTAATCTCTCCCATATATTGGTTGAAAGATGATAGAACATATAATTCCCCTGGTTGTCTTCCTCCGGTAATCCCATTATAATTAACTAAATTGCCCTTTAAATTCCAACTTTGCCCAAAATTATCACTATATCTCAATTCACGATTAAATCCTCCTATAGCATAAATTTCTCCTGAAACAGTTCCTCTTGTTAAGGTTTGGATATTTTCAGTAAAGTAGTTGAATTGATTTTGTACTTCTAAATTCTCGA
>CAZAHZ010000442.1:0-2668 GCA_964485055.1 uncultured Candidatus Cloacimonadota bacterium | reverse complement strand
TTTCTCTAAAATAAAAATACTAAATTAGAGTTGACAGTCAACACAGTTGCTACATTGTTGTAGAGTTAACATAGCTGATTACTTCAGAAAAGAGGGCAGACACACAGGTCTGCCCCTACATTTTGTGGTAACATAACTATTTGTGTAATATAACAATATCTATATCTGACTGATATATAAAAGGGGGGATGTCTGGTTTCGGTTTAACCTAGTTAAAGAGAATAGCAGACATTGAGGATAAAATTATTGACATTGAGGGATTAATTCTTTAAACTGTGGTTATGTTAAGAAAGTAAATTTCATAGAGAAAAAGAGGGACGAAGTTTGAAAAAGAAATTTATATTATTTTTGATATTAATACAATTTTTAACCATAGCAATATTTGCAGCAGACCAGCTTGAGATCAATCTCTGGCATCAGATGGAGCCGAGTAAGGAGCCATTATTAAAGGAATTAATCGCAGAATTTGAAGCAGAAAATCCGGGGATTGCGGTGAATGCACTGCATAAAGGGACAGAGGAATTGCGGACAGGATTTCAGACTGTGGCAGCATTTACGAATACGGCACCGGAACTGGTATATGGACCATCTGATAACCTGGGAGCTTTTGAGGTGATGAAGCTTTCTGATAAGTCCGGATCGAGTATTATAGCACCTCTGGAAGATTTATTCAGTGCGGAATTTCTGGATAAATTCATGGATCAGGCAAAGTTCCTTTATCAGGGTCATATTTATATGTTAGCCGACAGATTAGGCAATCATCTGGCATTATGCTGCAATATGAGATTATTCAGGGAAATGGGACTGGAGCGACCGCCTGAGACGTTGAGTGAATTGATCGAGTATGGCAAGAAGCTGACGCGTGATCTGGACGGGGACGGGACGATTGATCAATGGGGACTGGTCTGGAATTATAATGAACCGTTCTGGTATGTGCCGTTTTTTGGAGGATATGGGGGAGAGGTATTTAACGAAAATAATGAACCGCAATTAGACAGCCAGGCAGCGGTTGATGCCTTTCAACTGATTGTGGATATGCGTAACAAATATAAGATAATTCCGGAAGAATGCGATTATAATATAGCTGACAATAAATTCAAGCAGGGTAGAGCAGCCATGCTGATCAACGGAGACTGGAGCTGGAATGATTATATAAAGTCAGATAAAGTAGATTTTCAACTGGCGACGCTTCCGCTTATAGAAAAGACGGGAGAATACTGCAAACCGATGATCTCGGCTACGGGATATTCCATCAGTTCGAGAGCAAAGGGTGAGAAGCTGGAAGCTGCTAAAAAGCTTTTAATATTTCTGACCTCGGAGACTGCCCAGAAACGGTTTGCGGTGGAGCATAAATCATTTCCTTCGCTGAAAACCTTACAGGTTGATCCGTTATTTACGGAGGATAAAGTTTTACAGGTATCAGCGAAACAGATTGAAGTGGGCGTGCCGATGCCCGTGATCCCGGAGATGAGGGCTGCCTGGGATGCGATGCGACCTGCATTGCAGAATGTGGTGGCTGGAGCGATGACGCCGGAGGAAGGGGCTGCATTTCAGCAGAAACTTACGCTGGAAAAAATCAGCAGTATGTATGAAGATGCGGGAATGATAGAGACTACCGGGCAGAAGGTGATGAGAGCGATCCTGTATATTCTGGGCGTGGTGTTAGGGATTTATCTTTGCTATATATTCATCTTCAGGTTTCTGAAAGCATTAATGAAGAATCCCAATTCTGTGATCACGAGGAATAACCGGTTTGCCGTGGTGATGGTGCTGCCGGCAGCGATATTATTATTCAGCGTGGTGCTATATCCATTTTTTTATAATATAGTGATCTCATTTTCGAATATGAGCATGACGAATATACATTCCTGGCGGGTGATAGGAATTGGACAATACCTCAAAGTTCTGAGTGAAGCAATATTTTATTCTACTTTATGGAAGACAGTGGTCTGGACGGTTGTAAACGTATTTTTTCATGTAGTATTAGGTGTTTTTCTGGCGGTGATGTTAAACCAGAAATTATGGGGTAAGGCAATATTCCGGGTGATCCTGATCCTGCCGTGGGCGATACCGCAATATATTGTGGCATTAACCTGGCGTGGAATGTTCATGCAGGATTCTGGGGCGATCAATCTGCTGTTATCAAGCTTTGGGATAAATGCCATCAACTGGCTGAGCGATCCGACCCTGGCATTTATTGCCTGCATAATTACCAATGTCTGGCTGGGTGTGCCATTTATGATGATGATAGCACTCGGTGGATTGCAATCCATACCTTATGAATTATATGAAGCAGCGAGAATAGACGGAGCGGGACGCTGGGAACAATTCAAGCGGATAACAATTCCCATGTTGAGACCTGTTATGATCCCCGCCATTACTCTGGGAATTGTGTGGACATTTAATAATCTTAATGTGATGTGGCTGGTCTCGAATGGTGGAGAGCCGGCAGACAGTACGCATATTCTGGTAACTTATGTATATCGGGCTGCATTTAATCTATATAGATACGGCTATGCGGCTGCTTTTAGCATGATCATATTTATCATTCTGGCGATATTCAGTATCACGTTTATGAATAGATCGAAAGTGGCGGAGAAGGCGTAGCAGTGTGGGGTATTGAGTTAAGATGCGAAGCAGATTGACTTAAGACTGGGTGGTTTTTGGG
>CAZAHZ010000441.1:0-2670 GCA_964485055.1 uncultured Candidatus Cloacimonadota bacterium | reverse complement strand
AATATCTTTCTCCTCTCTCTTTTTGACTTAATGAGGTTTTTGCACTGAACTCAATCATTAATCTAAATTTCACTCTACTGCGTCCCTCTGCACCTCTTCTACATCATTATACCACTTAACGCGGTCACCCAGTTTACTACGCAGCTTCCAGCCCAAAGATTTAGGCTGGGCTGTGATTTTCTCTCTGATCAGGTTTATCTTATTTTTTACGTCCTTACGGTCATTACCCCGGCTGAGACATTTTTCTATAAAACTATCCAGCTTTTCCAGATTCATTGTCACCGTCCGCCACCAGCCCCAGTCCCTGCTGCAAAGTCTCACTAATTGATCAATGTCCAATTGATCATTCAGGTTAAAAGAGCGCAAAAGAAGCATTCCGTCAATCAGGTCTTTGCGATTGATCTCCACGATCTGCAGCTTACCAAGTAACAGGTAGATCAAATCAATGGTCTTTTCGCAATGTTCCAGTTTCCCTCGTAAATCTAATGTATGACAAAAGATCAGTTTATTGATAAACACATCAGCATGCAGGTCTTCCGACGGATGATCAAAAATCCGGCGTTTATCACCAAAAAGACGCAGGACACCCTGGTTCTCTATCCAGCCCAGATCCGTCAGCAGCTTCTGTAACTTCAAAATATCTCTGTCGTAAACCACCAGGTCTATGTCATTCAGCCAGCGGTTGTTTTCATACTCAATGTATTTGAATTCAGAAGCCTGCATTCGAATAGCCAGAGAGCCAGTCAGCCTCAAAGTGATGTTCTGCTCTTCAGCGATGCTAAAGATATTTTCCACAACCTGCATTAGCTGTCTTTCCTGCTCTTGTAGTTCCTCTACACTGTATTGATTCTTTTGAGGTAAATAAGGTCGCGCCATCAGCCCTCCACTTTCCAGTGATTTACTATCCTGCCTTTATCTATTTCAACAATGTATCCCCGTAAAATGCCTTCGCCATATTCAGATCCGGGATTTACTACCGGCGTCTCTCCTACTTTATCTGTTCCGTAGGATTCATGAATATGACCATGCAGTCCCAGCATAGGCTGATATTTCTTTATAGCATCCCATACTGCCTTACTGCCTACATGCACAAAATTGACCTGACCGGCAATTGTCACCGGCTTTCTACTGGCATCAAGCTCGGGTGCCAGGTCAAGCATGGTACCATAAGGCGGAGCATGAAAATTAAAGATAGAATGTCGCGGATCATCCAGCATCTTCACCAGTTTTGTGATCCGCTTCTTTAAGCCTTTTTCGTTATCTTCACGCGGTGTGTCCCAAGGGGTGGGATTAACGTAATCAAGACTCACCATCTGAATTCCCAGCACTTCCACCACATCATCCAGACACCATATTACTCCTTTTGGCAAATAGGACTTTATTACTTCATCAACCACAAAATCATCATCATTACCTGGCATGATGATCACATCCACCTTGTTTATGTTCACCTTATCCAGAAGCATATCCAGCCATCTTGCCATCCGCTGCTTTATCATCTCCAGCATTTCTGTTTCCAATTGCTGTGGATTTTCCTGCAGCTCCTTAACTTTATCCTGGTCGCAGCGCAGCGTATAAGCCCCGGCATCCTGAATCCGTTTCTCCATCTCCTGCGTCTCTGATTCCGTCTTTAAATGCCAGTTCTTTCCAAAATAGTAAGCCTTATAACCACCATTCTTTTGCTCTATAACAGGGATCAGGGATTTCCCTGTAAGGTCTCCACATAAAAGCAGGGCGTCAACTCCATATATCTCAGGCACTTTCAGCCATTTACGCCAGACACTGTCTGCACCATGTACATCTACCGAAAAAAATAATCTCTGCAAAAGTTACTCTCCTATTCAGGCGGGATCTGAGAATAGATCTTATCCGTTTCAACCCCTTCCTTAGTGTTTTTATTTTGCTGGATCAAATAGATCACCATTCCCAATATCATTACTCCTATCAAGGTCAGCATTACTCCCGAACTAAAATTAGCCATCGATAAATAAAGGAAAAACCAGCCTGCTATAAAAGTAAAAGCACCCAGAATGGTCATCACCGGTAATCCAAATATCTCCCATCTTACTGGTGATCGAAGATATATTTCCCGCCGGTGATAAGGCAAAAGCATAGCACTTAAACCAAATGCCCAGAAGATAAAAAACGAGGTGAATAACAGTATGGAAAGGATTACTTTAACCGAAAGCACCATGATCAATACACCCAGCATACAGACTCCCGCATTCAGATGTACTGCATTCGTGGGTGATCCTGTTTTCTGGTTAACTGCTGAAAGAGACTTGGGAATTGACCGGTCCATAGAAAGGGCAAATGCCAGCCGGGAATTTGCCAGGAAACCCGGTAATATGGAATTGGCAAACCAGAGTGAAATACTGATGGCAACCGTCAGACCAACCCAGATATTCCCAGAAATCGACATAAAATAAAATGGTACGGAAGGCTGCACTGCTGCACCCATTATACCCTTTAATACTTCCGGATGCTGATCGTAGAGAAAATCATAACTGCCTATAAAACTTCCAAATGCAGAATAAACCGACCAGACTATTACCATATAGAAAAGCCCCACAAACACCGTGCCGATCATAAAACCGCGAACCATACTGGTCTTGGGGGTCTTGATCTCACCTCCGGCATAATTGATGATCGTGATGCTCTGGTATGCCC
>CAZAHZ010000440.1:0-2685 GCA_964485055.1 uncultured Candidatus Cloacimonadota bacterium | reverse complement strand
AGTTTCACAAAGTAAACTCCTGAACTTACCTGATTGCCATTATCATTGTCACCTTTCCAGATGATGTTATATGTGTCAGGTCTGAAAGTTTCGTCAACTAATGTTTTTATTTTCTGACCACGAATATTATAGACAAATAGTTCTACTTCGGCTTCTGAATCCAATGCGAAGGTAACTGTCGTTTCTGGATTGAAAGGATTTGGATAGCAATTGAACATATAAGGTGCAGGTTCGATTGGTTCTTCATTATTAAAGCTCAGAGTGTAGAATTCTCCTGGCTGTCCGGTGATTAAAGTATTACTAACAACGGGATAGCCATTTTCATGAATCTGATAATTTTCCTTACGTTCTTTTGCACCTCTTCCTTCATACCAGAACTCAAATTCAATTTCCTGCCCTGGTTCCTCGAAGAGGATATAGGCGCAGATTTGACAATTCAAGCCTTCTACAACTTCAGCACCCTGGCATTCGCCATCCACAATAACGGCTATTTCATCAGGAATATCTTCCGGATCAAATTCCACGTATATTGGCAGATAATCTATTTCTTCTTCCCAGGTAAAATGCTCAGCATAAGGTCTGATAACCGGTTCTGTTTCCTCTCTTGAAACATTCCACTGGAAAGTACCACCCTTTATAGTATATAGCACAACCATATCTGAATAATTGAGGTAACAGGTACTAAGATCTATACTCCAGGGGTCGTTTGTGGAAGCTCTACTTGAACACCATCTCTGGGTTTGGATATTCAGACAATAATCAAGAAATGAGCTGGGAAATGCATCGGCAGCAGATTGCGTTGCCTCAATAAAATATCCAACCCAGTTATTATAAACCTTATGAGTCGGTATATCAGTGTTATATTCACATTTCTTCCCTCTGGTAAATATATTACATCCTACTTCCGGTGCATAGATCTTATACCCCTTCAGACTTGTCAATGAGTCTGTACAATCAGGATTGTCATTCGACCAGATTTCAAAATACTCATCACTGTCTGTATCCAGTCCATAGAACCAGGGAGTAGCTGAACCATCACAGTAATACCAGGCGCAGCTATCGGGGGTATCGTTCCAGTGCCATCTTACTTCTGAAGCATTTACATTTTGTCCTTCATTGTTATTATATAGAGTGTGATCTACCGGTAATTTAGCAAAACTCAGCCATTTCCAGGGTATGCGGGTAACTTGACCATGTCCTGATCCGAATTCGGTCCATTCATACTTAAATTGCTCATGATAAGCATATCCAATATCAGCCTTAGAACCATCTTCATCATCAAAACTTGGATGCTCATGTCCCATATCAATGCAGGGACTGTAGTAAGGCAAATTATAATCATCATTATCAGCATCTACAAAAACTTCATCCAGATCTGTTTCACATATATTAGTTCCTCCATAATTAGTCCACGTATTACAGTGATCTGGTTGTGTATCAGATAAGTATGATACATCTAAGATAATAGAGTTTCTTATCTGAAGAAAATTATGTTCATCAACATATCCTATATCTATTCCCGGAGTATCATCTGCTGTATTATTCACAATTGTACAATTTGTAACGTGACCATATAAATTCTGATTGTTGCCTGGAGAAACATAACAAATAGCAGCTCCATATTCACTCGGAGGATACGTAATATTAATTAAATCATTACTAGCGAATAAACAACCAATAATATCTATATTAGTGGATTTCCATACTAATGCCCCACCCCCTTTTGCCCACGCATCATTATTGATAAACTCGCAATCAGTAATTGCAAAATCATCTGCATTAACCAATGCTAAGCCACCACCATCATTTCCACAATGACATAAAGAAAACAGTGTTCTGCATATTTCTTTAATACTACCCTCCTGGGAAGTAAATTGGTTTATGCAAATTCCTCCACCAAAACCTGGATCATAGCTTGCACAATTATAAACAATACAATCATGGATTCTCAGATTCTGTAAATTCCCTGTAGGGTGTGAAGCAAGTATTCCACCTCCTGATGTAGCTAGACCATTAATCAATTTCAAACCACATACTGAAACAGAATCACTTTCTATTTTAATACAACGGTCAACGAAATCACCATCAATAATTGTATTTTCTATTGTACTTTCATCTAAGGTTTGATAGTAGTCGCTTTCAATTTGTATATTATCTATAGTAATTTCTATGTTTTCTTGATATATCCCCTCATAAACATGAACTACATCAAGACTATCACAATCATCTATCGCATCTTGAATATTATCATAATAGGGTGGGGTAGGATTTACATAATCTTCATCTACATATCGTGTGACAGCACACAACAAAAAAGGGATAAGGCATATCATGCCTAACAACATATATTTTTTTTCTTTACTCATTATTAACTCCAGTAATTTTGGAAATCAGTTCATTTTGGATTAGCTGCCTGATCATCTCCAGGTGTTCAGGCAGCGCTTTTCTATTGAAAAGCAAGCTCTATAGAAAACTTTGAATATTACAATTTTTCATTCTGCTTCAAATAAATGAAGCAGTCTCCTCACCCAAACTTAAATCTGCTCCATAAACAGTATAACTTGATTGCTGCTGATAATATATCGAATGGCGTATATACATAGTCACTTAGCAACATTATTTGTCCCGTTGCAACTCTCTTCATCCGCCATTCCTCCTGTATTGCATTTAAACCATTTAATTATC
>CAZAHZ010000439.1:0-2689 GCA_964485055.1 uncultured Candidatus Cloacimonadota bacterium | reverse complement strand
TGTGCAAATTCAAGTGGAATTACTTATGCGGAGCTGTACGGATAGTCATTTAAATAAATGATGGATCCTGTTCATCAGAGTCTATCGTCCCGTCACCATCAAAATCCCATTGCCAGCTAACTATATGATCCTCTGGCACAGATTCATCCATAAAATTTACGGTTAATGGTGTATAACCAAAAGTCGGAGCTGCATCAAAGCTTGCCAGTAATTCACCCAGTGACCAGTTCAAGTCTGAAATAAAAGGATAACCATTATTCAATTCGCTGTTAATTTCCCAGATATCTTCGGTACCGTTTACAGTTTCCCCGGCAAAATCCCAGCCAATAGCCGTATAGGTGCTCATCATCTGCATTTCTTCCGTTGTCGCAGTTATTATATTAGAAATGATCCCATTAGCATTATTATATCCCATTGCACTTGCTTGTCCGGATGTCGCTAAATTCCAGACACAATTGCTGACTGTTGACCAATTAACATTAGTTCCTACCAGACCGCCAATACGCCAGCCTGTCCCTTCAACACTCCCTGTAGCATAGCAGTTATTGATCGTGGAATTATTAAAATTGGTTCCCGTCAAACCTCCAACAAATTCACCTCCAATCACATTGCCAGTTGCATAGCAGTCGCTTATCATAGATGATACTGCATTTTGTCCTGCCAGTCCTCCAACATTTGTATTTCCAGTCACACTAACTATCGCAAAGCTCTCGCTGATCGTGGAACCATAATTATATCCCACTAATCCACCCAGTTCACTATTTCCACTCAAACTGCCGGTTGTATAGCATTCGCTAATTATAGAATTAAGACAATATCCCGCTAAACCACCAACATTATCAAGACCGGTTATATTTTCACTGGTTATTCCTAAGCCTTCTATGATAGCTCCACTTGTATATCCCAATAGTCCAATATTGTCAGTGATAGGTCTATAAATATAAAGACCATCAATATTGTGGTTACCACCATTATAATAACCGGAAAAAGGATAATTTACCGTTCCTATCGGACTGAATCCTGCCCCATCATTCCAGTTTTGCGTTTCTGAGGCATCTATATCCAGCATTTGCAGAAAGTGATAAGTGCTATCCCAGGCTGTCTCAGTAGTACTCAGCCAGAGCAGATTATCTAAAGTTGCGATCTGATATGGATCAGTTTCTGTGCCGGAACCTTCCGGTAGTGTGCCATCAGCAATAAGCAAAGTAAACAAAACAAATAGAAATACTAAAATTAATATTTTTTTCATTAAAATATTCTCCCAATCACTCTTTTCTTTATAAGTTAATCAAATTTTTCATATCTGCAAGTAAACTTTGTATAAGTAGAATTCCGAAAATCCCTTCAATTTCATTCTCTTCTGGCAATACTATATTCTTTATTTCCCGGTAATTAAGCAAAACTACAACACGGTCATTGAGGTACGCGGATGATAAACATAACAATCCAGAAATGAACCACCTAAATGAGGAGATATATTATGGAATACCCGATATCTGTAATTTTAAGCCTGAAAAATATTTTTGCTTCCTATCGAGCATATAAAATGTATTTAATTCACTTAAAGAAATGCTTAACAGAAAAGCATTGAATTTACTCTATTATTTTTATAACTCTTGTATTTGTCCACCTGTCATGCTGCCTAGTACCTTCCTTGTTCTGAGAAAATATCGGAAATGGTACAAATCTTATTAATGTTCTAACTATTATACTACCTGCAGATGGTTTTGTACCATCATTCATGACTACTTTAGTTTTAGTTATAAATTTCCCAAGAGTTCTTTGAAATATTGCTTCAAAGATAAAATAATATAATACATAACTTAGGAATAAAATCAAATATTGTATACTCTCGTCTTCATACTGCAAATCACAGTCTTCTAAAATAATATTAACGATTATAATGAAAATAGAATCAATCAGAAAGTTTGCAATACGATTACCTGCTGATGCTATTTGTAATACTTCAGGTCCCTTTTGGGCAATATCTGATTTTTCCTTGTCACCTGTTATAAAGTTATACCCGCAATCACATCTTAACGCTGTCGGTGGATTTTCCAAACCACAATATGGGCACTTCATTTTTCCCTCCTTAATAACTCTAAACAAATATTACCTTCTTTTACATTTCTCAACTCATTTGTCAAATCATTTTATCATAGCTGATATCCCCACCTTGGAGATTTTTCATCATTATGCCAAACTTTATAACAACATACGCTTTATAATATCGGTAATATTGCATACTTTCTGAAATCAGTTGTTAATGAGAATGGGAATTATATTTAGTTGTGATAATATTTATCCCAAAAAGTGATTTAAATTACTTATAACTCATAACTCCTCACTCCTCACTATTCACTCCTTACTACTCACTAATTCTGACGACCATAATGATTCTAAACTTGGCGAGCATTAAAACTACCTGCTACTTTATTGAATTTAACTGCCAAATTTACGTGTCTGCGTCCCACTTGCGGAATACGCCAGCGGTACACGTCCACTCAGCCTCCTAAATCACATTCCAGCTATCATAAAATGTCAGGTTTTTTTAAGGGGAAGAATATTTATTAGCCACTGGGGGATTGAGGAAGCGAGGGATTGAGGGTGAGAAGAAGGGAATAATTGAAAATTGAAAATTGGGGAGAAAATATTGTGAAGATGTTTAGGAGTACATTATCCATGATAA
>CAZAHZ010000438.1:0-2692 GCA_964485055.1 uncultured Candidatus Cloacimonadota bacterium | reverse complement strand
ATTCTGGTAATAGATTAAAATTATCGGGTCAGAAAAATAGGGGAATATATGGAAAGTGGCAAATTAAAGCAATTTGAATATTGGAAAGAAACCGCAGAGCGAGATCATGCTGCAATGCTGCACCTTTTTGAGAATAAAGATTTTCAATGGTCGCTTTTTATGGGACATCTGGTTATTGAAAAATTATTAAAGGCATTTTATGTTAAAATGAAAAATGCTCAACCACCATTAATTCACGATCTTCTAAGGATTGCTGAAAAGGCTGGTCTTGAACTCACAAATAAACAAATGGACACCTTGGATACAATCACAACTTTTAACTTGAGAGCAAGATATGATGATTATAAGATGCTTTTTTATAAAAAGTGCACTCTGGAATATACCAAAAAATGGATAAAGGAAATTGAGGAGTTTACGGAATGGATAAAAACGAAGCTTTGAAAATTGCTGCGGAATATATAAAATACTTACTGACCCAGAAATATAACATTGAAAATGCCTACCTGTTTGGTTCTTATGCCAAGGGAACCAATCATACAGACAGCGATATTGACATTGCTATTATATTCAATGAAATGACTGATGAAATAGAGACGCAGATTGAATTAATGAAATTAAGAAGAAAAATTGATACAAGAATCGAACCGCACCCGTATCTGAAAAGTGAATTGGCAGAATTGAACCCAATCATAAAGGAATTTTTAACTGACGGAATTGAAATATTGAATATTACCTAACTCGGATTAACCGAAACCAAATAGGAAGATTATCAACCGCGAATAGCCTTCGATGACTACGGCTCATCAAGAAACCGCGAAAGTATGCGAAAAGAAGAGAATATGTATTCTATTATTGATCCAGGTAGAGCTTTGAAAAGAGAAAAAGCTGTTTTTTTATTTTGCCTATGTAAGCTCTTAATTCCAAATGTTTTACAAGCGTGAAAAATAATCTTTTGCCAAAAAATGTCAGAATATTAGCAGTAAGTGACTAAACTGCTGGAATATATTGGTAATATTTTTTAATTGAAATATCGGCGAATGTTATTTTTGGAGTACAGTGAGAACGTCACTGTGTGCGGCACCAGCCGCAGAAATCTGCTTCCCAGCTATGTAGGTTTGATCAGGATTTGTCTATAAAACATTAAAGTGTGCAATATTATTGATATTATAAAGCGTAAGTTATTAGATAGGGTGGCTTGTTGTTGAACAGTCTCCCAAAACGGAATATTCATCAAAAAGAATTAATACTTGACTAAATTGAATAAAAAAAATTATTTATAACCTATATATATTTAAGGAGAATAACTTTGGAAAAAAAGCTAAGCAACTTTATTAAAGATAGCAGATTAGATGAATTAGAACTTGAGCTGGCTAAGGTCAATATTTTCGAGATACTGAAACTTTCTTCACAAGAAATAAGACATTCCAATTTTCTTGCCTGGCTATTGGATCCGAGTAAGAATCATAATCTTCAAGATAACTTCTTGAAACGGTTTTTAAAGGATATATTCAGTGAAGAAAAGATACCCTGGATCACCGAATTTGATGTAGATGGGATAAATACAGGTGATGTCATAATATATCGTGAGTACAGAAACATTGATATATTAATAAAGACATCTCATTTTCTTGTTGTTATCGAAAACAAAGTATGGTCTGGAGAGCATTCAAATCAGTTAGAAACGTATAGAAATGTTATTGATAGCTCATTTCCGGAGATAAGGGACAAAACAGCATATGTCTATCTAACTCCATACGGTGAAGAACCCAAGAAAGAATCAGATTCAGAAGTTTATGTACCATATAGTTATAAAAGGATCATTACAATTTTGGACGATATTATAAGAATATTTGGTGATAATATTGCTAATAAAACAAGAAATTATATAAAAGACTATATTATTATAGTTAAGAGGTATATTATGAATGATGAAAAACAGATTGACCTTGTCCGAAAGATTTATGAGAATCACAAAGAAGCTTTAGATTACATTTTTTTGAATAAACCTGACAGATTACTTGAAGTTGAAAAAATATTTAATAAATCAGTAGAAAAATCAGGTTATGTAATTGGAAGTAGAAATAAAGGATATATTAAATTCTTAACACCAGAATTGGATAAAATCATTCCCAAGAAAGTTCACAAACAATGGACTGAAGGAGAATTATTTCTCTTTGAAATTGATTTTACAACTAAGAAAGTGTATTTTAGATGTATAGTAGCCCCTGGGGATCAAAAGATTAGAGATATTATAATAAATGCCTTATCAAAAATTGATAATGCAAAGACTAAGAGATCACCTAGTTGGACTACAGTTCATTCTCATCCTTACAATTTAGATATTAATGATGCAAATTATTCTGATTCGAAACTTGAGAAAAAGTTTGATGACATTTTGCTTGAAGAGAAAAAGTTTATTGAAGAAGTTGAGAAAAAAATTCTCAGTATTGCTCCAGAAATTAATCGGGTACAAATAGATGTGGAAATGGGTGCTGATTGATGCCATATTGCCCAAGCTTTCCTAACTCACATTTTGCCTGAGTGCTGCCCGGGAGATGCCAGAATCCAGGGAAGATGCGAAGGTGAGAAGATGAGAAAATGCGAAGGTGCGTATCCATAGCTTTTGAAAAATTATCCATAGCCTTCTGAAAGTACTCAGTAGCTTTTAGTGTAGGAGTAGGCGGAGGATGAC
>CAZAHZ010000437.1:0-2696 GCA_964485055.1 uncultured Candidatus Cloacimonadota bacterium | reverse complement strand
CATTCTTATTGACCAGGTGGAATATGATGAAATTGCAACTGATATCTCTTTCGGAAGACTGGGTGCAGGTTGGCGATATTTTGGCGAACCCACTCCCGGTGCCCTTAATTCCGGCATCAATACAAGCTCACAGGATTTCAGCGGCAGCGTCAGTTTTTCTCAAACCCCCGGATTTTACAGTGGCTCAATCCAGGTAACCATCACCAGCGAATATCCTGCTGAAATTTATTATACCACCGATGGCAGCTACCCCTGGAGTACAAGCCTTCTCTATACTCAACCTGTTCTGATTGATTCCTCTTCGGTTTTGCGTGCCCGGGCATATCAGCCGGAACTACTGCCTGGCGAAGTTATTTCTGCCACCTATTTCATCAATGAAGTGCAAAACCTGAGCGTTGTCTCCATTTCGCTTGATCCTGATTACTACTGGGATGATGAAATCGGCATATATCCCCTTGGTAACGGCTATGATGGCGTTATCTGGGAAACTGCCAACTTCTACCAGGACTGGGAACGACCTGCAAATATAGAAGTATTCGATTTCTATTCTGAGATCATTAATCAAAGGGCTGGCATCAAAATCTCCGGCGGAGGTCCCCGCAAAGTTCCTCAGCGTTCCATGGCTATCTATGGAAAAGATAAATATTTAGACAGTGACTTTGATTACGAATTCTTCGACTGGAAATCAACAGACAGCTTCACGCGTCTTAATCTAAGAAACAGTGGAAATGACTGGGAATATACTTTATTGCGCGATGCCATGATGCAGAACCTGGTTTATGACCGGATGGATATAGATTTCCTCGGCTACCGTCCCTGCGAAATCTACCTCAATGGTGAATACTGGGGCATCCTGAATATGCGGGAAAAAGCTGATGAATTCTGGGTGGCTGATAATTATAACCTTGATCCTGATGATGATGAATTCGATATGCTCGTCATGCAGGACGAAATTCTGGCTGGAGATATGGAACACTGGAACGCCTTCTACAGCTTCCTGGAAAACAACTCCCTGGCTGATCTGCAAAATTATCAATACGCCTGCTCTCAGATGGATGTTAATGAATATATTAACTATATGCTGACCCAGGTTTACGTGGGCAACACCGACTGGCCCGGTCATAATCTCAAATACTGGCGACCCAGAACAGAAAACGGCAAATGGCGATGGCTTATATTTGATCTCGATTTTGGCTTTGGGCTTTCTCAATACAATGCTGGTCAGCCCTGGCTTAATACTCTGGAATACGTCAGCGATCCTAATGGTACAAATCACAATTCACCCTGGTCCACTCTTATCATTCGACGTCTCCTGGAAAATGAAGACTACGTCAATGAATTTGCTCAGCGGCTCATCACTCATATCAGTTCCACATTCGAACCTCAACGCGTTATTGACATCATTGATCAGATGGAGAGCACCATCGAACCTGCAATAGACCGTCATGTTGAACTCTGGGGCGATACCGATACCTATCACCTTTATAACAGTTTTGCCACTATTGAGCAGTGGCATGATAATGTTCAGGTTATGCGTGATTATGCTGTTCAGCGACCGGATTACGTTATTGGACATGTCATCAATAAATTTTCCTGGATAAATAATTTCACAGATGTTAATATCACAGTAGCCGAACCGGACTGCGGAACTGTCCTGATAAACGGTGTTGAGATCATCGGTGATGTGTATAATGGTATTAATTTTACGAATATACCTCTCCGCCTGGAAGCTGTTCCGGCTGCCGGATATGTTTTCAGTGCCTGGGATGAATTACCCGAAGCCTCAGATTCTCTCAATTTTATTCTCACTGAGCCTGTTGATCTCACTCTTCACTTTGAACCCGCTTCCACTCCCCAGTTGCCCACCCTGGTCATCAACGAATTCATGGCTGATAATGAAACCACACTCCTGGATAATGCCGGTGATTATGATGACTGGATCGAACTCTATAATTATGGCTCGGAGCCTGTTGATATTGCAGGTTTATATATCACAGACGACAGCGGTGACTTCACGCAGTGGCAGTTTCCTGCCGGCAATCCGCAGACTCTGATCCAGCCCGGTGGCTTTCTCCTGCTCTGGGCTGACCGTGAAATGGAACAGGGCGTCTTACATGTTGATCTCAAACTTTCCGCTGATGGTGAGGAAATTTATCTCATTCATAATGACGGTTATACCGTGATAGACAGCATTGTATTTGCAGCTCAATCGCCTGATATTTCCTACGGCAGATTTCCCGATGCCTCTGCACAATGGGTCTTTATGGACGTTCCCACTCCTGCTGCACCAAACTTCTACTTTGATCACATCTACGGTGATGTTGATGATAACGGTATCGTGGAAGCCTATGATTGCTCCCTCGTTCTGCAGCATATAGTCGGTTTATACGAAGGTGAATGGCAGACCTGGCAGTCCATCATTGCTGATGTTGATCTCAATACCTATAACATCACGAGCGAAAATATAAAGGAAGTCATTACAGATAAAACAAAGGCCATAATCGTGCCCCATATGTTCGGGCTGCCTGCACATATTGACGCCATTCTTTCTCTGGGCATTCCGGTCATAGAGGATTGTGCACACTCTGTCGGTGCTACCGTTAACGGGAGAAAAGCGGGCTCTTTTGGTCTCGTATCAATTTTCTCCTTCTATGCCACAAAGATGCTCGGTGCCGGAGAGGGCGGCATGGTTCTAT
>CAZAHZ010000436.1:0-2700 GCA_964485055.1 uncultured Candidatus Cloacimonadota bacterium | reverse complement strand
TGGTACACTTTTCAACCGAAATAATGGTACACTTTTCGAGTACTATGGACAAATATCTTCACATCTCCGTCATTTTCTCATCTTCTCATCCTCTCCCCATCGCTAAGTCGCTTTGTCACTAAGTCGCTTTGTCGCCCCGTCCCCCCGTCTCTAAGTCGCTTTGTCTCCTCTTCGATTTCACCCATCACCCATCACCAGTCACAATTCACCAGTCACGGCTGCAAAGCAGCTCAGTCACGGCTGCAAAGCAGCTCAGTCCCCAGTCACCATGGGGTCAGATTTATTGCGAGGTTGACAGAAAATAATAGTAGATAAAAAATGATAATAGTTAAGAAGTAACCTATATAAAGGGAAAAAGGTTGAACTATGGAGAATAAAAGGCAAATTGCTTACTGGATGGAGTTAGCAGAATACGATCTGGAAACCGCAAAAGCAATGCTCAAGACAGAGAGATTATTATATGTGGGTTTCATGTGTCATCAGACGATTGAAAAGGCGCTGAAGGGATACTATATATATATTACTAATGAAAGCCCGGCATTTACCCATCGTTTATCGTATTTTACAGAGATAACCGGATTAGAAGTAGAATTAAACTCATTACAGAAGGATTTTATTGATGAACTGGAACCGCTTAACATTGAAGCGAGATATCCAACCTATAAAGAAAAGCTTTTAAAGAGTTTAACCAAAGAAAAGTGTAAAGCAATTTTGGATAAAACAGAGGAGTTGTTGGGATGGATAAAAAAGAAGATGCAGTAATAATAGCCAAGAGATATGCAGATTTGATCAAGGAAAAGTTTCAGATAGAATTGATGTATCTTTTTGGTTCTTATGTGAATGGCAATTACCGGAAAGAGAGTGATATTGATATTGCAGTTATACTCAAAGATCAGGATTACGATTTCTTGACTTACAGTAAGGAATTATTTCGGTTAAGAAGGGAAATAGATTTGAGAATAGAACCGGTTTTGCTGGATAAGGAAGACAATCCAGGTTTTTTGGCAGAAATAAGGAGAACTGGGATCAGAATATTATAAATAGATGGAAGAGGGAAACGATTAATAATATTAATGATAATTTAGTGAATCATCTATGGAGTGATATGGAATTGAAATAACAGTTTTTCTTAAAAGGGAATACGTAATTAATTCATTTCGGATATAAATTCTATTTTTTACTTGACATACAACAAGTAATCATAATAAAAATGAATTGTGTTTTAAGGTGATTTTGCTTATCAAATAAAACAAAATCTGATGTTGATGAGAAGATGTGTTTTATTTAGAAGAATAGTTATTTTGGTAATATTGTAGTGAAAACTCTATAAAAATATCGTGTAGGTAGTGATAAGATAAGATCAGATAGGAGTTGAAATTTCAACAGTTACAGTCATAGACTACATCGGAAATATAGAAGCTTGGAAAGACAAATTGAAAAAGGAAATATTTTCAAAATCACACATAGAGGAAGCGATACGAACCTGTTACGAGTTATTCAGTTATTAGGAGGTGGTTATGAACTCGAAGTTGGCAGTATTTCAGGGCGTGAAGTTACGAAAAGTTTTTTGGGAAAATGAGTGGTGGTTTTCTGTAGTAGATATTGTAGAGGTATTAACTGATTCCACGAATCCGCGAGACTATTGGTATAGATTGAAAAAAAGGGTGGAGGGGGAATCAGAAATTGAACTGTCGACAAATTGTCGACAGTTGAAAATGAAAGCACCTGATGGCAAGATGCGGTTCACAGATTGTGCTAACACGGAGCACGTATTCCGCATCATTCAGTCAATACCATCACCCAAAGCAGAGCCATTTAAAAGGTGGTTAGCAAAGGTTGGGTATGAGCGAGTAGAAGAGATTGAGAATCCGGAATTAGCACAGGAACGAATGAAAGAACTTTATGAGAAAAAGGGTTATCCTAAGGATTGGATAGATAAAAGAGTTCGTGGAATTGCAATCAGGCAGGGATTGACTGATGAATGGAAAGACAGAGGAATTACTGAGCAGAGAGATTATGCTATTTTGACTGCAGAAATAAGCAGTGCAACTTTTGGCATGACTCCCACTCAATACAAAAAACATAAAGGCATACCCATAACATCGAAAGCAAACCTGAGAGACAATATGACGGATTTGGAGCTTATATTCACTATGTTGGGTGAAAGAGTCACTACAGAAATATCTCAAAACGAAAAACCACAAAGTATGGATGATAATAAAAAAGTCGCCAAACGTGGTGGAAGGGTTGCTGGTAACGCCCGGAAAGAAACAGAAAAAGAATTGGGGAAATCTATAATCTCCAAAGACAATTATCTTTCAATAGATACTCCCGAAGAGATACCAGAGATCGAGGTTTTAGATGAATAATGTAGGAAACATTGAAAGATTATCCCAGAATAGAGTAATCGAGTTTTTTGTGAATGAGCTTAATTATGAATATTTAGGTGATTAGAGAGATCGAGATAATAACAATATAGATGTAGAGATTTTGACTGATTATCTGAAATCAAGATCATATTCAGAAGCTTTGATCAGAAAAGCCATTAAAAAACTGCAAAGCAGCTCAGTCACCAGCAATAAATGTTACCAGAATGTTACCTCATAACTGCCAGTTATTATGTCAGTTACAGCAAAAAGTAACATTTTTGCCCTTTTTTGAATATATTTACACCTATATTTAACTTTTTTAAAAAAAACA
>CAZAHZ010000435.1:1490-2725 GCA_964485055.1 uncultured Candidatus Cloacimonadota bacterium | reverse complement strand
GTACAGGTTATATAGTACAAGGCTGTAGTCTCAACGTAACCGGTACGGCTAATGATGGTATTGGGGTCTATGCTGGTATTGGAGTGGAAACGGTATTATTAAGTAATGATGGAGGTGCTAATTGGGAAGTTGTTTATGAAGCACCAGAACAGGAACTTGGTCAAATTGAATGGGAGTTTGAGTATTGTTTAACTCCAGGAGCTCATACTATTGTGGCAAAATCTATTGACTGGTTAGGAAATGAAGAACTGTCGGTTAGCAGTGTGTCTGTTACAGTAATACCTGAGCCGCCAATGGCTGATTTCTCTGTAAATATTGATTCTGGTTATTCTCCCCTCAATGTTACTTTTACTGATCTTTCATTACAGGGGACGTGGTCCATAGTGAACTGGGAATGGAATTTTGGCGATGGTTCTCCAATATCTTATGATCAAAATCCAGTTCATGAATATAACGAAAGAGGCACATACACAGTTTCATTAACAGTAAGCGATGAGTTCAATACTATTGATACCTTTATTGCTGAGAACTTAATTCATGTATTAAATCAGTATCCAGTTATTATTGAAGCTATACCTGATCAATTTGTAGATGAGGATTTTGATCAAATTGTGATTAACCTTAATGATCACTTCGTGGATTATGATAACGATGAATTGGTATTTGCCTTAGAATTTAATGAAGAGGAAATCAATGCGAGTATTGAAAATAATGCTTTGGCCTTAACATCAGTATTGAACTTCAATGGGACAACATTTATTTCAATTACGGCTGATGATGAATATATATCTGATGGCATTACTGCAAGAAGTACTATTGGAAATCGAGCTACTTGCACTGATACTTTTGCGGTTATTATCAATCCTGTAAATGATCCACCAACAATAGAATTGCCTGTTTCGTTTACATTTGCCGAGGATACGGAGTTAATCGTAGATTTTTCTCCTTTCGTTGCTGATATTGATCAGGATGCTTTGACGCTCTCGGTTTCAGGAAATACGGAAATCAATGTAGAATTCAACGGTTTAATTACTACTCTTATGGCTACAGTAAACTGGAACGGAACTGAGATACTTACTTTTTCCGTTAATGACAACATGGAAAGGTCATTTGCTGCTGATGATATTGATGTAAATGTTACTTTCGTTAATGATGTACCAACTGTAGCTAACGCAATTGCAGATTTCAGCTTTGCTGAAGATACTGTTGATAACTCAATTGACTTGAATAATGTT
>CAZAHZ010000435.1:0-1390 GCA_964485055.1 uncultured Candidatus Cloacimonadota bacterium | reverse complement strand
GAAGAGCTATTGCTACTGATGATATCAATGTTAGTGTTACTTTCGTTAATGATGTTCCAATGATTACCAACGTAATTGTAGATTTCAACTTTGCAGAAGATACTGTTGATAACTCAATTGACTTGAACAATGTTTTCACTGATATTGATCTCGTTTATGGGGATGAATTAACTTACTCGTTTACTAATAATGTAAATATCGAAGTCACAATTGTTGATGGCATAGTTACTTTGACTCCAGAATCAGACTGGTATGGCTCTGAAAATATAACCTTCACTGCTACGGACGATTATGCCGGAACGGTTTCTGATGAAGTCATGATAACTGTTAATAATATCAATGATGCTCCGATAATTAATTTACCTGATATTTACGAATTTGCAGAGGATTCCGAGGAGACTCGGAACTATGCGGAATATATCAATGACGAGGATCCGGAAGATGAACTAACGCTATCAGTTTCTGGAAATACAGAAATAAATGTCGATATAACCGGATTTTTAGTAACCTATACCGCATCAGCAAACTGGAATGGCAATGAGATATTGACTTTCACGATAAATGACAATGTAGAAAGAGTAATTGCCACAGATACAATTCTTGTTACAGTATTACCAGTAAATGATGCTCCTGAAATAATCAGTTTTTCACCGGAAGAATTGGAATTTGAGATAACAGAAGAACAGGAAATTGAATTTGAGGTTATTGCTCAAGATATTGATAGTGATTTAGAATATGTGTGGTTTGTAAATCAGGAAAATGTTAACAATCCGGATAGTGTTTTCACTTTTAATTTTACCGAAAACGGAGACTTTGAGATCAAATGTGTTATTAACGATGAAGAATTCGAAGTAGAAACAATTTGGAATGTTTCAGTGAATATAACAGATATCGATGATAATTTCATAATACCATCTGAAACAAAACTTGTCGGTAGCTATCCCAATCCGTTTAATCCTGAAGTAACGATAGAATATCAATTATCTGATAATGAGAAGGTTATAATTGAGGTTTATAACATCAAAGGGCAGAAGGTAGCTGTGCTTATGAATGAATGGAAAGAGGCAGGTAATTACAGCCTGAACTGGAATGCGGGTGACTTGAATAGTGGGATTTATTTCCTGCGTTTTAGCAGTGGGGCTTATCAGAAAATGAGTAAGGTGGTTTTGTTGAAGTAGGATAGAATAAGTGAGAAGTTAGACGGAATACGGGACTGTTTACTCGTGACTCGTGATTTGTGTCAACTGCGTTCCACTTGCGGAATACCCCAGCGGCACACATCTGACTTGGCTGGATGCTTAGAAGCCTTTATATCTTAGTCATGTGGAAAATACCTGAAGAAAACTAACGTTTTCTCACATCGAGACGCTCGATGTACTCCTAAACAGCG
>CAZAHZ010000434.1:0-2726 GCA_964485055.1 uncultured Candidatus Cloacimonadota bacterium | reverse complement strand
GTGACAGTGAGTGATTTCTATATAGGGAAGTATGAAGTTACGCAAGGGGAATATCAGGCAGTAATTGGAAAAAATCCTTCGCAATTCACAGGATCGGGAAACAATGCCCCAGTTGAGCAGGTAACTTGGTATGACGCAGTGGAGTTTTGTAATAAACTGAGCGATAAAGAAGGGCTGAAGAAGTGTTATTCCGGCTCAGAGGAAAGTATAAAATGTGATTTCAGTGCTAATGGTTACCGGTTACCGACGGAAGCGGAATGGGAGTATGCCTCTAAAGGAGGAAATAACAGCCAGGATTATCAATATTCAGGCAGTAATGATTTGGGTCAAGTAGCCTGGTATGTTGATAATTCTAGATATAAAACACATAGTGTGGGAGGTAAAAAAGCTAATGAGCTGGGAATTTATGACATGAGTGGCAACGTGTACGAATGGTGCTGGGACTGGAAGGGAGATTACAGCAGTAGTGCACAGACTAATCCTCGTTGGTCTGGGAGCGGGTCTCACCGCGTGCAGCGCGGTGGTAGGTGGGGCAGCAATGCCGGGGACTGTCGAACTGCTGATCGCGGCTTCGACTACCCGACGTACTGCCACTACATTTTAGGCTTCCGCTTAGTTAGGGCAAATCCGTAAAGGATCAGGATTAACAAGAAATTGTCTGAATCAGGATTTACTGGATTTAGGATATTTTCAGGATTAATGTAAGATTTTTTTACCACAGAGGCACAGAGAACACAGAGAGAATATAGCGTGAAGACAGGATCATATTTATATGTGTGGTAATATTTTCCTGATTGATGAATGAAAAAAATCCTGTTAATATCTTTAATCCTGATAATCCTGATTCTGAAGATTAATTAAGTAAATCCTGATCGAACGAAGGAGATTAGATGTTAAATGATGATCTTACTTATAGAGTGATTGGCTGTGCTATGGAGGTACATAAAATACTGGGAAATGGATTTCAGGAAGTGATCTATCAAAGGTGTCTAGCAATAGAGCTTGATAAGGCAGGGATTCCTTTTGCGAGAGAAGTTGAGCAGGAAATATATTATAAAGACATTAATGTTGGTTCACGAAGAGCTGATTTTATTATTAATGGAAAGCTGGTGGTAGAATTAAAAGCATTATTGCAGTTGGAAAACGTGCATATAGCTCAAGCGAAGAATTACCTGAATGCTTATCATTTGGAATCAGGATTATTGATCAATTTTGGTGGTGTAAGTTTGGAGTATAAGAGGATATTTGTTTGATCAGGATTTACAAGAAAATGTCTGAATCAGGATTTACGGGATTTGGGATATTTTCAGGATTAATGTATGAGAAATATTGAGTTAAGACGGTATTTCCGGATTGACTTAAGATTGGGGTGGTGTGCATTGAGTCGTCCTTAAGTCGATCTGATGAGTACATCATCTCAACTCAATAACTTAACTGGGAAAATCCTGTTAATTTCTTTAATCTTTTTTAATCCTGATTCAGAAGATTATAAAAGAAAAAGATCGTTTAGATATATTACCAGAAAGTTAGAGGGTATTATGAAGGAAAATCAAAATATTGAGTGGAAGGTATCCTGGAGAGATGAAATCCTAAAATGGATAAGTGGATTTGCTAATTCTCAGGGTGGGAGTATTTTTATTGGCAAAAACGATGCTGGAATAGTAACAGGATTAGAAAACTCTCAGAAGCTGATGGAAGATATACCCAATAAAGTGCGAGATATTCTGGGGATAATAGTAAATGTTAATTTGCATAATCAGAAAAATTTGGAATATATTGAGATTATAGTTGATCCTTATCCCTACCCAATCAGTTATCAAGGGCGTTATTATTTTCGTAGCGGGAGCACTAATCAGGAATTGAAGGGAGCATCTCTGGATAGGTTTTTAATGAGAAAACAGGGGTTGCATTGGGACGGAGTGCCAATACCCAACGTGAAAGCTGAAGATTTATCTGATTTGGATAATTTTCGTGAACTTTCTATAAAGAGTAGAAGGCTTGATGATGCAATATTGCAGGAGAGCAATGCCTTACTTCTGGATAAACTTCATCTCTATAATGGTAAGTTTTTAAAGCGAGCAGCAATATTGCTATTCTATCATGATCCTGAGAAATATATAGTTGGAGCATTCATAAAAATTGGTTTCTTTGAGAGTAATAGTGAGTTAATTTTTCAGGATGAAGTTCATGGGAATTTGTTTCGTCAGGTTGAAATTGCTCTTGATCTGCTTTATTTTAAATATATGAAAGCTAAAATATCTTACTCAGGGATTCAACGGATTGAGAATTATCCAATACCTAAAGAAGCTCTTAGAGAAGGTATTTTGAATGCAGTTGCTCATAAAGATTACAGTAGTGGAGTTCCCATACAAATATCAGTATATGATAATAAGCTGATGATATGGAATAATGGGCAATTGCATACTGGCTGGACATTGGAAACTATGTTAGGCAAACATTCTTCGCAGCCTTATAATCCCTTAATTGCCGGTGCTTTTTTTCGGGCAGGCATGATAGAAACCTGGGGTCGCGGGATAGAAAAGATGCAGAATTCATGCTTAGGGGAAGGTTTGCCCGAGCTAGAGATAAAATTAGAAGGTGGACGTTGGAGAGATATGGGTTCAAATGTCCGGTCAATTGTTGGGTCAACTTCTTTAGGAGGAAGTGTTACCAAATATAAAGCATGGGCGATCCCTATTTTGATAACATCTGTCCAAAACTTGAAA
>CAZAHZ010000433.1:0-2733 GCA_964485055.1 uncultured Candidatus Cloacimonadota bacterium | reverse complement strand
AGTGGAGAATTACGGCTGGGAAGAAGTTGCCTTGACTTCTCTTTCATCGAGCGATTATACCATGATCAGGGAATTGCTGGTGCAACTGTCAGATTTGACCGGATGCCGGCAGACGAAATTATCTTTACCGTCTCTGCGGGTGGATAGTCTGGATGAGACGTTGACGGGCTTAATGAATGCCATGCAGCAGCACAGCATTACTATAGCCCCGGAAGCCGGAAGCCAGAGGCTGCGGGATATTATAAATAAGAATTTGAGCGAGCGTGAGATATTGGAAGGGATCGGGATAGCTTTGAATAATGGCTGGCAGGTCTTGAAACTGTATTTTATGATCGGATTGCCTTTTGAGGAATGGAGCGATATCGAAGCAATCGTGGAATTGATCGGCAAGATCGTGAAGGTGGCTGGAAGAAGGTTGCAGATCAACATAACAATTTCACCCTTCGTGCCTAAGCCGTTTACACCGTTTCAATGGGCAGCAGCAGGTGTGCATGATGAATTACTGGAGAAAGTATATTTTCTGAAGAACAGCCTGAAACGGTATAAATTTGTCAGACTGAAATATCATACGATCGAATATCAGGCATTGGAATGCGTATTGGGACGAGGAGACCGGTCCGTGGGTAAATTAATTTATTCTGCTTACAAACAGGGAGCAATTTTTGATGGCTGGGACGAGCATTTTGATTTTGCCAGGTGGCAACTTGCTGAGGAAAAGAGCGGAGTGAGAATTAGTGATTATCTGAGTGAACTTGACGTGGATGGCGAATTGCCTTGGGATCATATCTCGATTGGAGTGAGTAACGAATTTTTCCGAAGTGAATATGCACGGGCAAGAAATGGTGTAAGTACGGAAGATTGCCGTGAGGTATGTACAAATTGCGGATTATGCGAAGGAGCAGTAAAACCAGTCTATTATCGGGAAATAGAAGATGAGGCATCAACTGGCAATGATAATGAAAGAACAGGGGAATGGGAAAGTTACAGAGTGTTTTATGAAAAAGGCAGAGCGTTACGTTATATCGGGCATCTTGATATGTTGAGGATGACTTATCGCCTGGTGCGGGCGAGTGGCTTACCGATAATCTACAGTGAGGGCTATAATCGTCATCCGCAGGTAAGTTTTGGACCGCCGCTACCTTTGGGTATGACCAGCAGATGTGAATATTTTGACGTGAGACTGGCAGCAGGTGGACTAACGCCAAAAGAAGTGCAGGAGGGGCTGGAACGGGTTTTTCCGCCAGGGATGAAGGTGATGGAAGTGATAACTCCGGTGACGAAGGCGATGCGTTCCATGGAATATTATCAGGAAGAGGAAGTAATTCTGGAATTATCAGAAAAAAAGGTTGACTTCTATGAAGGACGACTCCGAGAATTCCAGACAGAAAAAAAGTGGCAATTTGTCAGAGAACGACATGGAAAAGAGAAATCTATTGACTTGAAAGAAATAGTCAGGGAAATGAGAATAGAAGGCAGGAGACTGACGTTGCGAAAGAAAATATCCGGTGCCAGTATTTATGAAGTTATAGAGCAGGTTTTTGATATTCCGCGGCAGGAAACAAGTGAGCTGAATATCAGGAGAGAGAAATTATTAAAATAGGATGTGAGGAAAAGAAACTATGAAAAAAGCAGTGATCATATTTATATTATTATATCTGGCAACATTATCGGCAGATTTTCCCAGACCTTGGGAGATAGTATTTTACACAAATTCGACTGTTGCCTATTGCCATGTGACGATAGACGGAGTGCCGGCAGCCCAGGGAGATGAAGTGGGAGCATTTATTGCTGATGAGTGCAGGGGAGTAGGGAGCGTGATAAATACCGGTGAAGAAGCGATTACCACTATGAATATCCAGGGGAACGTTATTGAGCCGGTGGAGTTTGCGGTCTGGGATGCAAGTGAAGATATTGTCTGCGTGGTGGCATATACCACAAATACATTACCGGGCGGAGATATTGGCTACCCTCCCAATCTGCTGCCGATCAATGCCGTGAGTGATCCGAACCAGAACCTGGCGCCGATCTGGAATTTGCCGGAAGAATTAAGCTGGGAAGAGGACAGCAACTACTCAATCAACCTGCATAATTATGCCAGTGATCCGGAAGGAGTGAATCTGATATTCTCCTGCACAGATAATGGTGATTTAACAGTAAATATTATAGCTGGCAATGCTCAAATGATACCAGCGTCTAATTATTTTGGCACAAGCGAAGTGGTGTTTTCTGCGAGTGACGGAGAAAATACTTCTATGGATACGGTGGTGGTGACAGTAACGAGTGTAAATGATGCACCGCTGGTATTTATCAGCGACGATTTCAGTTTTGAGGAAGATACGGGAATCATTATAGATCTGACGGGCTATGTGATGGATATGGATAATGATGATCTGGAGATAACGATCATGAATAATTATCATATAGATTGGTCGGTAGAGGGAATGATGCTGAATCTGAGTGCGGATGCGAACTGGAATGGTTCGGAGAATCTGCATTTGACAGCCTGGGACGGAGAAGCTTCGGATTCGGATAATTTTCTGGTGATAGTTACTCCTGTGAATGATGCACCGGTTCTTAATCTGCCGGCAGAAGTGAATTTTGCCGAGGATGGAGAATTGATCATCAACCTGAATAATTATGCGAGTGACCCTGATGGAGATAATCTTAATTTTAGTTTCACAGGAGAAGAATATCTCATGGTATCAATAATGAGCAATTATTTAATACTAAGTG
>CAZAHZ010000432.1:0-2738 GCA_964485055.1 uncultured Candidatus Cloacimonadota bacterium | reverse complement strand
TATCTGGAAGCATGGTTTCGGCAATGTCACTTAAATTTCTCATTAAAGCGGTAACGTGTCTCAAAATAAACTCCCCGCTCTGCCTGAGCCTGGGCGGAATTTATGGAAATATCACTTAATAGAGAATTGGTAAGCGTGTAGGCATAACTATCAATAGCAGAGCCATCAAATTTCTCATGCTCACTGAAGCCGCGGGCATAGGGATTATCAAAATCCAGATCATAATCACGATACAAAGATAATAAATACAGATTATCCCACTGCGTATAACTGCTGATCACCAGTGCTCCGGGATCATCGCCAATGCTCAGTTCATTGCCATCCACCTGTAATTCGGCATATTCTCCCTCAAATGAAGTGTTTCCCAGGGCAGTCCGCCAGTCCAGTCCGAATACGCGTCTGTAATCTCGTTCATATTCATCAGTCGAGGTGGAATAAAGTGCCAGTATCTCGCTGTCGGGGTCTTTCCACTTGCCAATGGCGTCATCACTTGAGCGGAACAGGTAGCTGGTTAAACTGTCCGGATCAATTATAATATCTTTGTCATATACTGATTCATAACCGCTCATGCCAATTTCCGAACCTGCCAGCGGTGACCAGGCTAATCTGCCTCCGATCACCTGTTCCTCCAGCCAGTCTTTCCGGGGTGCCATACTGATCACATAGGGATTAGTTGTTCCCGGATCGCTGTAGTTATTAAAATATTCTTCGGCTTCTGCCAGTTCTTCATTATTAAACTGCCGTGACATGGTGATATACCCGAACACACTGTCATCATTTTCGTCTATCACGCCATCATGATTACTGTCATAGACCACGGCATCTTTTTTATCATTGGAATAAAACAAGGCTGCATATATATTATGATTGCTGAATTCCGCTGCGAGACCTTTCAGATTATATTCCTGGCTGCTGGACAGATCGGGAATTATCCCGGTTATTCGTTTGCCGAATCCCTGTCCGGTCTTCCGGGCACTATAAAAATCAGTGTTCTCCATCACCAGTCCCTGACCAAAAGTTGCCCGATAGTTTCCGGCGATGATCTTCAAAAAGTTATCATCATATATATAATCTTCATAATCAATAAAGTATTTTCCATCTTTGACCAGATTCTCACTAGACGCTTCATACTCAATATCCGGAGTAAATATCTTTGCTTCTCCGCGGTCACTGTTATACATAAATCCGCTCTTCAGCTTATTACCCCAGCGGAGTCGCAGTTTAGTCAGCATACTGTAATCATATTGATCCATATCAAAATAACCCCAGTAACTCTGTTCCTTGATACGCGGACAGCCAGTCTGCGTTTCGCCGGTCGGCAAAAGGTTGATCATAGATTCTTTATACATCGTTTCCGGGTCTTCTTCATAAGGATTATCAGCGTATTTCATCTGAAGATCAAAATAGAGTCGGTCCTCCATTTCTTTGTCTTCATCGTAATAAACATAATGCCGCAGGTTCGATGCACCGTAATAAGATATTCCCTGTGACATCCGCATATCACGATAATCTGCAATACTGTCGCCTCTTGCTACCCGCTGACGGATGGCTATTGCATCCAGGGGTGAGACGTTGGGCATATTCAGCAGATTGGCAAAGGTTAATCTATTTACGTTACGAGGCGTGATCAGGTAATCTTCCCAGATATCGCTCATGCCCTCCTGAATACCTTCACTGTCTCCCAGACGCTCGATCAGATAATAAATCTCTTCACGACGCTGAGCTGCTTCATCCTGGTCTTCATAATGCGATATCATCACGAGTGGCTTGATCCGGTTAAGCGTCTCCTGGTCTATCTCACTGATATTCCTGAGATCATAAATGCTCTTAAAAAAGCTGATATAGGTGCGGTATTGATAGATCGCATCCGCCTGCTCGCTACTGATTGGTAATTGACGTATTTCCTCCAGACCCGCACGATTCAAATCTAACTGATCCGCGCTCAAACTTAATCCCAGCACTAACAAAAATATTATTACCAGTCTTCTCATCAGATTTCCTTATTCTTTCATATTAATCTCAGCAAATCAGATTTTATTTAACTCTCTTTTATGTAAAGCTTTTTCCTTATTGCCTGACATCTCCCCGAAATTTTAAAAAAATATCTCCTCTACCGTACGGGCAGACCCATGTGTCTGCCCCTCCACCCAGTTGAGTACAGGAGTTATGAACGGTACTCTGGATATGACTTCTGGACGATCAGTAAAACCTCCTCCCCGGCTGAATGATTAAAACTGTCGTTGTTTTCGCCCCCTCGCAAACCGTGTAAGTGGATTTGCACCGCTAACGGTATTCCGTAAGTGGGGCTAGAACACGACCACTGGTAACCAATTTCAGATAGAATTATGTTTGAATTGACAAATAAAATTAAATTCTGGTATGTTGTATTAATAAGAAATGAAAGATTATTGAAAGCTATGTTTACCAGGATATCATTTAAGGTTGGATATGTATGAAGATAATAGAATATAAGATTTTCAACCGCGAAAGGCGCGAAATGACGCGAAAGGAAGAGATTGAGATTGAACGTGAGAAAATGTGAAAATGAGACTAAAAAAAATGAAAGCCATTTGCAAAGATAGCTTTTATTTTGCTGCTTTTTCTTGTATTTTTTCGAGTACTTTCGCGGTTAGAGAATTCTTTTATTTTTAGAAAGCGGTTAGTCTATGAGAAGAATTCAAAAAGGAATGCAATGTTTAGAATCATAACGTTGCCCTTTTCCTTAAAGAAAGTGGAAT
>CAZAHZ010000431.1:0-2751 GCA_964485055.1 uncultured Candidatus Cloacimonadota bacterium | reverse complement strand
ATATTCTTTTTTGTGGATGATTGCCAGGGGAGACCGGAGTATATAGATTCTACAATAGTTATTGTCACAGAATTCTGGGAGCATAGTTATGGTGATATTGATGATAACGGATTTGTGGAGTCTTATGATGCGGCTTTGATACTGCAATATGTAGTGGGGATTGATCCTGAACCTGCTGCACCATTGCCCTGGGAAGATTGGCAAATAACAGCGGCTGATGTATCGGGTAATCTGGAAATAGGAGCTTATGATGCTTCGCTGGTTCTGCAATACTATGTGGGAATAATTTATGCCTTTCCGGTAGAATTTATGCGGGAAGCCGTTATATATCCGAATGCAGATATTGAGGTGAGACAAGAGAACGGCGTTTTAGAGTTTTCGGGTATTGGTGAATTATACTCTCTCGAAATTGCAATTGAGGAAGAAATCAAGGATATTATCATTGATGAAAACTTACTTAACGCTGTAAATGGAAGTAAAATAGCAATTGCGTCAGCATATCCAATAAACGGTAATTTCCTGTCTATTCCAGTTAATCATGTATATGATAACCTGTCATTTATCATAAATGAACAATATTATGAAGTAGTGTTGAATGAAGCCATCGAGCCAGTAAGTAAACTTACAGTTTACCCCAATCCCTTTAATCCAGTGACAAACATCAATTTTGAACTGGCAGAAAGTGGAAATGTTTTGCTGGAAATATACAACATCAAAGGGCAGAAGGTGGAAACTCTGGTTAATGATGAAGTACAGGCGGGTAAACATTCTATAATCTGGAATGCGAAAGACCTGGGTAGTGGAATTTATCTACTGCGTTATGAAACTGGTGCTATGAGGGAAGTAAAGAAGATCATTCTCCTGAAATAGTGACAAACGAAAATGCGACTGTGCGAAGGCGAGACTGGGCGAAGGGGTGAGATTGCGAAATTGAGAAAGTGAGAAAATGCGAAGATGTGACTGTGCGACTTTGAGAAAATGAGACTTATAAAATGTAATGTAATTCTCTTCTCTGCGTCCTTTGCGTTAAAATTATTTAGCCTTCCTTTCCTCCACAGCTTTGAGACTATGAGACTGAGAGACTGGGCGAAGGGGTGAGATTGCGAAATTGAGAAAATGCGAAGATGTGACTGGGCGACTATGAGACTGAGAGACTGGGCGACTATAAGACTGAGAGACTGTGCGAAGGGGTGAGATTGCGAAATTGAGAAATTGAGAAAGTGAGAAAATGCGAAGATGTGACTGTGCGACTTTGAGAAAATGAGACTTATAAAATGTAATGTAATTCTCTTCTCTGCGTCCTTTGCCCCTTTGCGTCCTTTGCGTTAAAATTATTTAGCCTTCATAGCTTCAGCCAGATACCAGATAAAAAAATGATTTATTGACAAATCTCCTTAACATTCCTATTTTCAATTCAAATCAAATTTCCCAGGAGAGAGCATGAGAAAAGTAATTATTTTTATTATTTTATCACTATTATACTGTTTTATCCACGCCGGTCTATATAATAACCAGCCACATCTATACTGGAGTTCCGGAACTCCCGAATTAGACCTTGATCCTGTTCTCTGGGGAATAACCGGTTATCAGGTAGCCTCAGATTCACTCACAGGCGAAGGTAATACCGAAGCTGGCAGCCTGCATTTGAATGATGCTGCTGGATATTTCTATTATGGCGAAACGAATTATCCCGCTAATCCTTATATCATTTATACTATGAAAGATGAGCAGAATATTTATATCGGTGTCCGCGTCTGGGATGACGTTATCGGTAATCAGGGCACCGGTGGCAGAATGGATCGCAGTGATTTCATTCAATACCGCCTGGATGGTAATAATTGCCAGGTGGATTATCAGCCCGGACTGGAAACAGACGAAGAATGGACTGCCAGCGGCTGGACAAATGAATCAAGCTGGGCTGAATGGATGCTGAACAATCCTTCCTCTGCCCGGCTTTTCATCGGTGGTGTCGTTCATAATGGCGAGTGGACAACTTTGCCCATTGCAAATGGTGAAACTTCCCAGAGCTCCATCTGGCACACTGCTCAAACCACTTCTTTCAATTATACTCTCGGCAACACAATCGAAGGTGAACAGAATAACTGGGGCAGCGTTACCGGCACATGGTCAGAAGGATACTGGATCAATAGCTGGTGGGACATCGAAACATTGATGAATGGCAATATAGACAACTGGCAGAATGCTCTCGGCTTGAATATTGTCTGCAAGGACGTTGATGGTGAACAGCTTTTTGCTAATAATGATCATAACCGCATGTGGCTGGCAGGACCGCTCGGAACGGATGGCGAGATCATCAGTAACCTCTTCTTTGGTCCCGGCAGCGAGCAGATCCCGCCCGTTACTCCTGACCATCAGGCAGTACGCTGGGTCTGTGCTCAACCCAGGCTCTGGGCTACGGTTTCCGAACTGCCTTATTACGAGAATATTGTCATCAATGAATTCATGGTCTCCAATGCTCAAATCTGCCTTGATCCGGATTATAAGGATTTCTGTGACTGGATCGAGCTTCTCAATAATTCGCCTTTCGATGCCGGTATTGGCGGTTTATACCTGACTGATGATCTGGATGAACCTACTAAATGGATGATCCCTGCCGGGACGGTTATCCCCGCTTATGGCTATATCATTTTCTGGGCTGATGATTACAATACCGGTCTTCATACCAGTTTCAAGCTCTCGCAGGATAACGAAGCTGTAGGATTAGCTGATGCCCAAGGCATTCTTATTGAC
>CAZAHZ010000430.1:0-2753 GCA_964485055.1 uncultured Candidatus Cloacimonadota bacterium | reverse complement strand
TCGAATTGGGCAGAGATCGCAGAAGATTTAGGGAAAAATCTGCAGGCATTAAATTAATAATGAGGCATTTAAATGAGCTGGTACTCGGATTGATCCGAATTTACCGTCGTTATATATCGCCGATCTTACCGGCAAGTTGCCGCTTTGAGCCGACATGTAGCGTATATTCTCAGCAAGCCTTTAAGAAATATGGCTTTGTAAGAGCTTTATTTTTATCAATTCGCCGGATTTTGCGATGTCACCCTTTTCATCCGGGAGGCTATGATCCACTTCCCTGATCTGCTCTAAATCCGATCAGGAGTAACAATGGACAAAAAGACGATATGGGCATTTATATTGATTTTAGCTGTATTCTGGATCAGTAGTGAATTTATCTGGAAACAAAGCAATGCAGCCACAAAATCAGTAATAGAAGCTGAGACGAGTCAGGAAGCAGAAGTTTCGGATGAGCAGGTATCAGCAGAAATTGTAATACCCAATCCTGCTGAGGAATTCTCGGAATCCTCACCAGAAGAAGATTATGAATCTGATATAATCTTAGATGAAGAAATAATTCTGGAAAATGACAAGGTACGACTGAGTTTTTCCAATCAGGGCGCCAAGCTTAATTCGATAGTATTAAAAGACTATTTTTTTCAGGACAAAGAGACTTATGTTGATCTGGTACGTGAAAACGGCAGCCTTCTGGAGGTAGATTTTGCTGAGATATCGGGAAACGAGATTGAGGAAGTGCCCAGAATGTTTACCTGGAAGAAGCCTTCTGTTGAGAGCGTGGTCTTTACTGGTCAGAGCAGGTTTGGTACAATACGCAAAGCATTTATTCTAAAGCAGGGCTATCAATTAGAAATGGATTTATCTATTTCAAGCAACCATGAGCAATTTGATTATATTTTAAAATTCGATGATGGTATAGCAGATACAGAGCGATATTTAAAGCGGAAGAAGCAAAACTATCAGGTTATATTTGAAGTAGATAACAAAATAGAGCGTTTGACACTCCAGAAACTGAGTAAGAATCAGGAGATAAATGGCAATATAGAATGGGCAGCCTTGCGGTCTAAATTTTTTGTAATAGGAATTATAAGAGATGAATTGAGCAGTTTGCATCGAGCCTTTGCCTATACAAATAATGAAGCGCCTGCCTTCCAGCTTTATGGCAGAAGCCAGCGACCGAATCTGGAATCTCAATACAGCATGTATCTGGGTCCGGTTATCTCAGAGAATATTGACAAGATGGGTAGGGGATTTGGAGCAGCGTACTATGCAGGAAATGGAATATTTTTTGGACAGGGATTTATCAAGCCGATCAGCAGGTTATTCAATTGGATATTCCGCCAGTTTCATCATGTGATACCTAACTGGGGTTTATGCCTGGTGCTTTTTTCAGTATTGATTAAGATTGTATTATATCCATTGACGCATAAGAGTTTTGAGAGCAGCACCAAGATGCAGAAGATTCAACCTCATATAGCAGCAATACGTGAGAAATACAAGTCAGATCCCCAGAAGATGAATCAGGAAATGCAGAGAATGTATCGCGAAAAAGGGGTAAGTCCACTGGGCGGCTGTCTGCCGATGTTGTTACAGATGCCGATCTTTTTTGCTTTATACCCCGTGATCAGGTATTCCATAGACCTGCGTCAGGCGGGATTTTTATGGCTGGGAGACCTTTCCGAACCCGATCCATATCTAATATTACCAATATTGATGGCTGTGTTTATGTTTTTGCAGCAATATATGATGCAGCCGGGTAAGGGGACATTGGCAGAGATGAGCGATCAGCAGAAAGCGCAGATGCAAAGTCAAAAGATGATGATGTATTTGATGCCGGCGCTGATGTTCTTTTTATTTAAGTCATTTCCAGCAGGACTTGTATTATACTGGACTGTGTTTAACATAATGTCAATGTTTCAACAGCGCATTATAAAAAGAAAATTTAGTTAATCAAGGGAAGAATTTATGAAGACAATTCAACGAGAAGGCAAATCCACATCAGCAATAATCAGTGGATTTATGAAAGAATTTAATCTCCAACTGGAAGATTTCAAATTTGAAGTAGTAGATGAGGGAAAAAAGGGACTGTTAGGGCTATTCTCATCCAAACCGACAATTATCAAATTCACATTAGCTGATTTTTGTGATACGATCAGTGAATTCACACAAGGCATGCTGAACCGCATGGCAGTGGAATTTGACAGTATTAAAGTAGAAGAGAAGAATGATACACATTACGTAGGGATTTTTGGGGCAAAGGAAGCAGGATTTCTTATTGGTAAGGAAGCCAGAGTTTTGGACGCTTTGCAGCATCTTGTGAATCAAATGATAAATAAACAGCAGAAGAAATCCATGCGACTTGAAATGGATGTTGATGGTTATCGAGAACGGAAGAATCAACAATTAATCGAAAAGCTCAAGGTTGTCGCCGAGAGAGTAAAAAAGACTGCCCGCAGTTATACATTTGAGCCAATGAATGCAGCAAGGCGTAAAATTATTCATCAGTTTGTCGAGAAACAGGATAAATTGCAGACAATGACCATTGGCAAGGGAGAATCCAAAAGAGTGGCAATATCACTGGCAGGCAAGGTTCCTTCTGCCCAAAATACAATAACCCGGAATCCCAGGCAGCCGAGACCCAGACCGCAGAACAGGAATGCCTGATATTTATTGACAATACGGGCAGATAAATAGTAATAGGAATGGGCTGTTTCACAGCCCCATCGTATCAAGACCATCTTGGTCTTGGTCAGGAGATC
>CAZAHZ010000429.1:0-2760 GCA_964485055.1 uncultured Candidatus Cloacimonadota bacterium | reverse complement strand
TGAATAGAAGCTATGATCACTACGTCACAGGTGGTGGAGCCTGGACAACAGCCAGTTATCAGGATTACATGCTGAGGGCTATCGTTCAAGGACCCACTGGTCGTCAGATAACAATTGGTTATGATAATCCTGTGGTAGATTTCAGTAATATTATTCCCGGCAAGGGAGCAATCGGTGTACACGCCAGCAATCAGCTTCAGGGAATCCAGGATGTGGGCAATGCCAGATATCGGACAATACACAACTCAGATCCCTTAGCAGGTCTTTTCAGTTCGTCTTCCAGCCAGGATACACGCCTTAACCGTGAACTGATCGGCTATAATATAATTAGAGGTGAATTTGGTGACGAACCTAACTGGCAAATGTGGGAAGAGGTTAATGCCCTTGTGGAGGATACAACCTATGCAGATTTAGACTGGGTTAATCTGGTTGATGGTGAAGTTTACACTTACGGAGTCCGTTCGGTATATACCAACAACAATATGTCTGATCCGTCTTTCAGTAACTGGGTAGGCAAGGATATGTATGCCTCTCTGGAAGTAACCCTGACCACCAATATCGGCGATATTCCGGTGGGAGCGGAAGTAACTCTGGAAGCGACAGAGCCGGACCCTGATGGTAATTATCCTGAATACACGGGAATTACCGGTGCAACCGGTCAATGCACGATAACCGGAATCTGGAAAGGCAATTACGATTTCAAGGCAGAGTTGTTGAATTTTGCCACTCTGGAAGATAATATAGATATTCTGGAAGATGTGGTTACATATTCGGGCATGATCACAGAGATGATGTATCCGGCTTTTGATGTTTATGTAGAAGAAAACCATCTTGAGAATGCCTGGATTACCTGGCATTCACCTGCTGGATCTATCAGTTCTTTCTTTGATTTTGAGGATAATGACGGTGAATTCGTTGGTGACGCAGGCTGGGACTGGGCTAATGGTTCCAATTCCGGTGGCGCCTGGAGCGGTGATAACTGCTGGAGCACCTGGCCCGGAATAACATATCCAAATAGCGCCAATACTTCACTTTATACTCCCTTGCTAGATGTACCTTCCGATGAAACGCAACTTACTTTCTATCACTGGTATGATATAGAAAGTTACTGGGATGGTGGCAATGTGAAAATATCACTGGATGAAGGTGGAAGCTGGACTTTAATCACACCTGTTGGCGGTTATCCCGGAACAGCCGTAGGTCTTAATGGAGAAGCGTGTTATAATGGTTATGATCAAACCTGGGCAATGGCAACATTTGATCTATCCATGTATGAAGATGAAGAAGTAATGTTCAAATTCCAATTCGGTTCAGATGCTTCCATAGTCTATCTTGGCTGGGATATAGATGACGTTTATATAGGCGAACCAGATGACCGTGGTCGTCCGATCCCGCTTCTTACTGAAAAAGAAGTCAACGTTAATCCGTTCAGCAAAGCAACGGAAACTGTCAGCCGTCTGGATCGTCTGGAAGGTTACAGCCTGTTCCGTGGTTTTGAAGATGACCAGGAAAATTATGAGAACTGGGATGTAATTGTACAAACTCTTCAGGATACAGCATATGAGGACATGACCTGGCAAGATATTACCCTAGCTGGTGTATATATGTATTGTGTTCGCGTGGAATACACCGGAGGAGTTATGTCTGAACCATCCTTTAGTAATTGGATAGGCAAGGGTATGTATGCCACTCTGGAAGTGAGTCTAACCACCAATATCGGCGATATCCCGGTGGGAGCACTGGTAACTCTGGAAGCGACAGAGCTGGACCCTGATGGTAATTATCCTGAATACACAGGAATTACGGACGCCAATGGAGAATGCACGATAACCGGGATCTGGAAAGGTAATTACGATTTCACAGCAGAGCTATTAAATTTTGCCGTTCTGGAAGATAATATAGATATTCTGGAAGATGAGGTCACATATACAGGTATGATCACAGAGATGATGTATCCGGCATTTGATGTTTATGTAGAAGAGAATCACTCCGGTAATGCCTGGTTAACCTGGCATTCACCCGCAGGAAGTTTAAGTTCCTTCTTTGATTTTGAGGATAATGATGGAGAATTTGTTGGAGAAACCGGCTGGGAATGGGCAAATGGCTGCAATGCTGCTAATGCCTGGAGCGGAGAAAACTGTTGGAGTACATGGCCCGGAATAACTTATCCAAATAGTGCTAATTCGTCACTATATACTCCCGTGCTAGATGTACCTTCCGATGAAACACAGCTTACTTTCTATCACTGGTATGATATAGAAAATTACTTCGACGGTGGTAACGTAAAGATATCTCTGGATGAAGGTGCCTCCTGGACACTTATTACTCCGATTGGTGGTTATCCGGAAGATGCCTGTACAACCAGTAATTCCGGTATTCCCGGTGAAGCCTGCTATTCAGATAATTCGGGAGGATGGGTTCTTGCAGTTTTTGATCTATCTATGTATGAAGGTGAAGAAGTGATGTTCCGCTTTCATTTCGGATCAGACAGCTCAGTAGTTTACGATGGTTGGGATATAGATGACGTCTATGTAGGCGAACCTGAAGACCGTGGTCGTCCGATCCCGCTTCATACCGAAAAAGAAGTCAATGCTAATCAATTCAGTAAAACGAAGGAAACTGTCAGCCGTCTGGATCGTCTGGAAGGTTACAGTCTTTTCCGCGGTTTCGCAGATGATCAGGCAAACTTTGAAGATTGGGACATAATAGTTACCGAAGTTCAGGATACCACCTATGAAGACACAAGCTGGCAGGAAATAA
>CAZAHZ010000428.1:0-2762 GCA_964485055.1 uncultured Candidatus Cloacimonadota bacterium | reverse complement strand
GACAGGGCAAACAAGCCGACACCGGAAGGCTGGGTGATCAATTATAAAGGTGAAACAAGCACTGATACAAAGCAGATACTTGTAGATTTGATCAATAAGAAAGCAGCACTGGTAGGGGTGGGCGGTATAGAAGAAGAGACCGGAGGTCACAAAGGTTATGGACTGGCAATGATGGTGGAGATATTATCCGCAGCTTTGCAGAACGGCAAATATCTGGAAGATCTTTCTGGCTTTGATGAAACCGGTAAACCGGTAACGCATAACCTGGGACATTATTTTCAGGCGATCAATATAGAAGCATTCACAGAACCGGCAGATTTCAAAAAAATCGTGGGTGATATAATGAGACAGATGCAGAACTCCACGTTACGCCCGGGCAAGGAACGAATCTGGGTAGCCGGGGAGAAGGAATATTATATTGAGAAAGAAGTCAGGGCAGAAGGAATTTCCGTGAATGAGGCATTATACAAAAACCTGAATATCATGATCGAGGAATTGGGGCTGGATTTCAAGATTTAAGGTTCTGCTCGTGTCTGCGTCCCTCAACGACCGTGCCGTAGCCTTGCTTTAGTGCTCAGTAGCTTTAGCGAAGGGAGTATGCGGAGGATGGACTTGCGAGTACGCCAGAGGTACACATCTACTTATAGATAGAAAAGACCTGGCTGGAAGTTATTCCCAGCCAGGTCTTTTATTTATTTCAAAAGGAGAATTTTATCGTAACTATTGACTTCCGGGCACTGGAAATGGGAGAAATAAATACCTGTTGCCAGTTGCCGCTGCTGGTCATCCGTGCCATTCCATTCAATATTGTAATATCCGGGCAGAAATTCCTTAGAGAGCAGTGAGCGAACCTTTTGTCCCTTAATGTTATATATATCGAGGTGAACAAACTGCGAGACAGCCAGTTGAAAAGCGAAAGTTGTAGAGGGATTAAAGGGATTCGGATAATTACCATTAAAAGCCGAGACGGAAGGCAGCTCAGAGATATTATTTGAGGTGGAGATATATGATAGGTGTACGGGAATATTGTAATCATTCCCGAAATTATCACTTACACATATTAAGGCATCATATTCGCCGGTTTCCAGTCCGGCAGGTGTACACATAACATCCACATAGATCGTTTCCGCAGGAGGGATAAAGCCTTCATCGGGAACAACAATCAGCCAGGTGACATCGTTATCTTCAATTCTAATCTCATACTGGGCAAGATCAGACGAGATATTGATCATGCCAAGCTGAATAGACTCGGTTTGGTTACCTGCCAGTTCAAAACTGCAGGCAGCGGTATCCATCAGAATAACCTCAGGAGTTTGTCCGCAGGCAGAGGGGAAATTAACATCATCAAGCCAGAAACAATCAGAACCGGATGAGACCATAATGTCTTTGTCATAGAGCCAGCGGAAATTATGCGGACCTGCAGTGATATCGTAATCGGCAAAGAACCAACCGGTTTGTCCACTCCAGGCATCCATTTCAATATCATCAATATAGAAAGTGGCATAATCCCAGCCTTCTTCAGAGGAAACATTCATCCAGAAGGAAACCTGATTATCCTGAGGTGCATTGACATCAATTTCCAGCCAGGAATACTGGTTGTCGCCAATATTTCCACTTTGGGCAGAATATTGACCATTATGGGACGAATTAGAAATAACAAAATCCGCAGCTCCGCCTGTAACCCAGGGGAAGCATGAGAAATCACCGCTCTCAAAATCTTCCAGTGATTGTCCGATATTGAGATTATACTGCAATTCAACGGCAAAGTCAAATTCACCTTCAACATTCAGGATCAAGTCCATATAATCACCAGGCTCCACAGTGTTATCAACCGCAGCCGGTATAAGCAGGTAAACTTCTGATCCTGCGGGGATCGTGCCAAGCTGATTATAGGGCTGATCAATAGTCAATTCGGTGTCGAGCGAAATCACATTGAATATGGGTGAATAAACAGGAGCACCACCTTGATTGAAGATAGCAAGTCCCAGATCAAAAGATTCTCCAGGATCTGCTATCTGGTTATTATTATCATCATTTAATATAAAAATATAACTGTTTTCGAGGCTGGGAGCATAAGCCGTGAAATTCCTGATCTGTGTAGCAGAATTCTCATTGTATTCAATTGTGATGGATAAGCTGATCTGATGACCATCCGGGCAATCATTGGCGACTTCTATCTGGAAACCATTCTCTGGGAATATACAACTACCCCCGGGGATATCGGGGTAAGTAACCGAGTTAGTGATCAGCGTGACATAATCATCATCCAGTTCGGCAACAGCACTCACGCCGGAGGCATCTTGTTCGCCGATATTGCTGAGCGAGATCAGGATTTCTGCACTTTCACCATAATCTATCTGTCCATCTCCACCGCTATCGAGAATTTCCTGTTCGTAAAGCACCAGGTATGCTTCTTCGTGAGGAACTGGAGCACTGGTGAAAAAGATGGCAGAGCCATCATGAAGCTGATCAGCCTGAAGCGGATATTCATTAATAAAAGTATATTCCAACCCTACAGTGCTGGTATGATCTTCTATGCCCACGGTGGCAAATTGTCCATGATAGACATAAAATCCACCATACGAGCCCAGGTCATCGTTATTGAAATCATTGTACTGGAAAAGCAGATTGCTGTTCCCGCCGGAAGCAGGATAAAAATCGGCATCATAGATAATCACCTGGAAAGTTTCGTTGGAATTACTGTATTCATTTGTCAAATGTGACCACTCGACAATAAAAGTATGATTTGTATTATCGTGATA
>CAZAHZ010000427.1:0-2763 GCA_964485055.1 uncultured Candidatus Cloacimonadota bacterium | reverse complement strand
CTGAATTTTAAGTCCTTATCCATCAATTACTTATATTTAAAGTGCGAAAGTCAGGCTAAGTGACGGGGAGAAGAGGTGATGGAATGAAAATGTGAAAATAAGAGAGTGAGACTACCAGCAATATAAAATTGAAAATGGAAAATGGAAAATTCATCTTATCGGTGTAAATCCGTGGAATCTGTGGCAAAATATTCTCTACTCTTCCTTCGTGTGGTTTGTGTGGTTCGTGGTAAAAAATCTTCCTCTTATACTCTCCCGATGCCGAAGTAGGTAAAGCCGAGTTTTTGCACTTCCTGCGGATTATAGAGGTTTCTGCCGTCAAAGATAACAGGTTGCCGCATTTTAGACTTGATCAGCTTAAAATCAGGATTGCGGAACTGATTCCATTCAGTAACCAGCAATAGCCCGTCTGCCTCATCGCAAATACTGTAATTATCATCACCATAGCTCAAACCAGTCATACCCTTCAGGGCAATCTTTGCTGTCTCCATTGCCACTGGATCATAGGCGAGGACTTGTGCCCCGGCTGCAATCAGTCCTTTGATAATCGTGATAGAAGGAGCTTCCCGCATATCATCCGTTTTCGGTTTAAATGCCAGTCCCCAGACTGCAAATTTCCTGCCTGTAAGATCATCACCATAAAAGGCTTTCACCTTATTAACCAGCACTTCTTTCTGATCATCATTAACTGCTTCCACGGATTCCAGAACGCGGACATGCGTATCTGACTTTTCTGCCATTTTTATCAAAGCCTTCACATCTTTGGGAAAACAGCTTCCACCATATCCTACACCCGGATAGATGAACTGGTAACCAATGCGGCTATCCGAGCCAATACCCTTGCGAACATCAGTCACATCAGCTCCCAGCCTTTCGCATAAATTGGCAATATCATTCATAAAGGAAATTTTGGTCGCCAGCATGGCATTGGCAGCATATTTAGTCATTTCAGCGGAGCGGACACTCATGATAATGGTCTTCTCACGCGTACGGCTGAAAGGCTCATACAGTTCCTGCATGATCTCCCCCACCTGCGGATTATCAGTTCCCACGATCACGCGATCGGGTTTCATGCTGTCCGCAATAGCAGAACCTTCCTTGAGAAATTCAGGATTGGAGACCACATCAAATTTATAGTCAACCTGCCTTTCTGCCAGGATGTTCGCAATAGTTTCATTCACCAGGTCTGCTGTCCCGACCGGTACTGTTGATTTATCCACGATTATCTTGTAACCATCCATATTCCGGGCAATATCAGCAGCAACCGCCAGAACGAATTGCAGGTCGGCTGAGCCGTCCTCACCCGGTGGCGTTCCCACGGCTATAAAGCAGATATCAGATACCTTGATGGATTCTGCTATATCCACCGTGAAACTGAGTCTTCCCTGCTCCACGTTATTATCTACCATCTCTTCCAGTCCAGGTTCCCAGATAGGTATCTTCCCGGCGTTCAGCATATTGATCTTATTTTCATCATTATCCACGCAGATCACCTTGTTGCCCATCTCTGCAAAACAGGTGCCGGTGACCAATCCCACATAACCTGTACCTATTACCGCAATATTCATCTTTCCTCCGTTGCTCTATATAATTTAATATTTTGCTGTTCATTAAACCACTTGATAAATTTTCTGATGCCTGCCTGGAATTCCGTTTTCGGCTCATAGCCCAGCATCTTTCTCGCTTTGCGGATATCGGCATACGTGATCTGCACATCTCCCGGCTGCATCGAAACCGTTTCATAATCCGCCTTAATTCCCATCTCTTCTGCCAGAATTTTTACCATATCCAGTAAACTGATTGTTTCCGATTCTCCCAGATTGATTATTTCATAGCATTTATGATGCCTGATATAATCTATTGCCCCCATCACTCCGGAAATTATATCATCAATATAAGTGTAATCACGGGCAGAGCTGCCATCTCCGTATAATTTAAGTGGAACTCCCTTTGACATCATCCGGGCAAATTTATGTATCGCCAGATCAGGACGCTGCCTTGCTCCATATACGGTAAAGAACCTTAAACACAGCACCGAAATGTCAAATATATGATGATAAGTGTGACAGATCAGTTCTCCTGACTTCTTTGAGGCTGCATACGGTGAAATCGGATGATCTACACTATCCTCTTCGTTGAATGGTAGATGTGAATTGTCACCATAAACTGAGGAAGAAGAAGAAAAAATAAATTTCTGTATCTCATGCTTCCGGCATTCCTCCAGCAGATTCCAGGTTCCGCCGATATTAACTTCATTATAAAGCAAAGGCTGCTCAATAGAGAGTCGCACGCCAGCCATTGCAGCCAGATGTATCACCAGATCATATTTATTAGCATTAAAAATCCCTGCCAGGTAATTGCGGTCCCTGATGTCTCCCTCAAACAACCGGAAGTCTGGCTCTCTCAGGCTTTGCCTGATATTATCCCGCTTGATCTCAGGATCATAATAATCTGAAAAATTATCCAGAATATCCACCTGATGCCCCGCATAAAGCAGCCTCTCCACCAGATGAGAACCTATAAATCCCGCTCCGCCAGTTACAAATATCTTCATTAAATTTCCCTTATCCGCATTCTATTGGTAAATTTATTACTCCACCTCTTTTGTCAATATTACTGTTTACCCTGCATTTCTCCCCCTCTCCATTTGAATATAAATTGTCCCGTCTCCCGGGCAGACCCCTGTGTCTACCCGTACATTATGAGGTGGCACAAAAATCAATGTAATGTAACAATATCTATATCTAATAATAATAAAGGAGG
>CAZAHZ010000426.1:0-2773 GCA_964485055.1 uncultured Candidatus Cloacimonadota bacterium | reverse complement strand
GGTTATAGCAAAAAACGGCACTGTCGGAGCAGGCAGTGTGGTAACCAGGGATGTAGCAAAGGGAAAGATAGTTAAAGGCAACCCGGCGAGAGAATATAGTGATGTGCCAGAAAAGCAGTTATACGAAAATAATTTAGATAAGAAAAAAGGATAATTATGCATTCACTAGTAATCATACCCACCTATAACGAAATAGAGAATATTTACGAAATAATTCCTGCTGTGCTGAAGCAGGACGAGAAACTGGAACTTCTGATAGTGGATGACAATTCACCAGATGGGACAGCAGAAGCAGTGAAAGAAATCCAGAAACACGAAAAGCGGGTACACCTGATCCAGCGAGAAGGTAAAAAGGGACTGGGCAGAGCTTATTTAACGGGTTTTAAATTTGCACTTGATATGGGTTATGAGTATATATTTGAGATGGATGCTGATTTTTCCCATGATCCGGAAATGCTGCCTTTATTGATGGAGGCAGCACGGGATTGTGACCTGGTGATAGGATCTCGCTATGTGAAGGGGATTAATGTGGTCAACTGGCCCTTACCTCGGTTGTTATTGAGTTGGGGTGCTTCAATTTATGTCCAATTGATAACAGGAATGCCGGTGAAAGACCCAACAGGGGGATTTAAATGCTTTCACAGAAGGGTTTTGGAAAATGTCAGATTTGATGAAATCCTATCGGATGGGTATTCATTTCAAGTAGAGATGAATTATCGAACCTGGTGTAATAAATTCAAGATCAGGGAAGTGCCTATAGTATTTACAGATCGCAGAGTCGGGCAATCCAAGATGTCAAAAAAGATAATACGCGAAGCAGTATTTATGGTCTGGAAATTACGGATAATGCGATTGCTGGGCAAATTATGAATTCTGAGAAAGAGCTGACAGAGCCGCTGAAAATAATCAAGAAAGTATATCAGGGTTATGGCTTGGCAGATAGAGATGGCAGGAAAGTTTTTATAAACTGTGCAGTGCCCGGAGATAAAGTTATAGCACGGCTTACTCGACGTAAGAAAGATGTATATTTTGGAGAGATAGAGAGGCTGATAAAAGAATCAGCAGATAGACGAGAGCCTGGATGTGAATCTTTTGGCAGTTGCGGTGGTTGTGACTGGCTCAATATTAAGAGAGAGAAGCAATTAGAATACAAAGAGCAGATAATTGACGAGATTTTTTATAACCTTAAAATAGAAAAGCGCTTGCCAATCGGTTATACCGAGCAGGAGTATCATTACAGGAATAAATGTGTTTATCCAGTGAATTCAGAAAATGGTGAACCAGGTTTTGGGATATATGCCAGATTAAGCCATGAGGTTATCAAACACTCAAATTGCCTGATCCAGGCAAAAATATTCGATGAAATAGCAGAAACTATCTGTCAATATATTATGAGTTCCGGGGCAGAAGTATATAATGAAGCGAGTGGGAAGGGAAATGTCCGTTATATTGGTTGTAGAATGAACTCAGGGACTGGAGAAATACAGGTGGTGGTTGTCTGCAGGAAGCGGAAATTACCATTTACGAAACAACTGGTGAGATTATTAACGACAAAATTTCCGCAAATCAAGTCTATAATACAAAATATTAATTCCGAGAATGGTAAAGTTATATTGGGATCAGAAGAGAAACTGCTTTTGGGGAATAAGTATCTCAACCTGAAAGTTGGGGGCAAGGAATTTGAGGTTGCTTATAATTCATTTTTTCAGGTGAATATCGAAGTTACAGAGGAACTCATTAGATTTTGCCGTGAATATCTGCCAGCAACGGGATGTCTTGTGGATGCCTATTGTGGAACTGGAATGCTGGGAATATGCCTGGCAGATAAAATTGAGCGCTTGATAGGAATTGACAATTCAGAGAATGCAATAAGAGATGCAATCCAAAATGCTCACAAAAATGGAATAACGAACTGTAATTTTATTTGCGGAGAGACAATGCTGGCTTTGCCGGAAATTCTGGAAACAGAGCAGGTGAAGGTGATACTGTTTGATCCACCCCGCAAAGGATTATCCAGCGATATAATACAGGTTGCCACAGAGAATAAAGTACCTCTGATCATCTATATAAGCTGTAATCCTTCCACCCAGGCGAGAGATATCCGGCAATTTATCGGAGCAGGATACAAAGTATCTGTTATGAAGGCATTTGACATGTTTCCTCAAACCTGGCATATTGAAAACGTGGCGATACTGGAAAAAGAGTGAAGTTTTCAATAATATTACTGGCATGCAATCTGATGTTACTTTCAGGCTGTGATCTCAGCACTCCAGAGGATGCCAGCATTGGTGAGATCAGGAATGCTCTGAATGAAATAGAGATAGCCTTTAACTATCATCACATAGATGAGATCATGTATTATTTTGACAATGAATATCTGCATAATGGAGATGATATCAGCAATGTAACACTGGACTGGGAGATCAGGTTGAATGATTATCAGGAAATGGAACTGAGTGAAATTGAGATAGAGCTGGATGGTGATAGGGCTGCTGTGAATCTTCTACGCAAGTTTCTCGTGAATGGATCAGTGATAGTTGAGCAGGATTCAATATCTGAGACAGGCGATATCTGCTACTGGGGATTAGTGGCTAATAAATGGAAGCTGCGGGGTAACAGAGCAAACTAACCAAATTAATTCTGAGCAACATACATGATGATCATTTGCAATATCTGGTTTACCAGCAGACATAAGAAAAATAGTTAGCTTAATTAAACCTAACCTGAGCGATACCCTTTTGCTAATATCACTAATCTCTTTGGTATCTTGCAA
>CAZAHZ010000425.1:0-2783 GCA_964485055.1 uncultured Candidatus Cloacimonadota bacterium | reverse complement strand
AAGGATGGTGCCTTTCGTTGTTGAAATATTATATTTAAAGGTTTTTAGAGTGGACTCTTTATTCCATTTCGGGGAAAAATAACTGAACAGTCTCCTTTAGAACGAGTAAGCGAAGCCATATTTTTTTCTTGACAGAATATATGTAATTTATTCAATAAATACATTATGATTTTGCAACATGCAAAAGGGAGATGTAATGCAGATAAAATTAGAGAATGTAGTATTAAAGGCGAAAAACATATTGCACTGATTTTTCCTTACGGCATAGATACTATCGCTCTCATTAAAGAAATAGAAGGACGCAAATGGTCGGCTCTAAAAAATTCTGGCATCTATTGGAGCATGGGACAGACTTGATATATATACAGGAATTATCAGGTCATAAAAGTAGTATAACTACAGAAATTTATACACATGTAACCCATGTCGCAAAGAATAGAATTATAAGTCCTCTGGAAAATTTTAACTTAAATAATAATCTAAAAGAAGAGAAAATTGAAAGTTAATCTAAGTGGGATGTACACGACATTTTGTCGCATACAACCAAAAATTTGGTTGTGTTTGCGACAATTTTGCATGAACATAGACCTTACAAGCAACTTTCAAAGGAGGTTTTGAGATGGGAGGAACATAAGAACTTACTATTATTTGTTAACCCATAACCTGATTTTTTAATAATCGAAAAATCTATTTTGTAAATAAAAAGTCAGTATATTTTCACTGACTGAAAATCGTTAATCATTCCCTTTTAAATAAAACTTGTAAAAATAAAGGGAAAAGCTTTTATATGAGAAGGAGACGAAGATGAAAAAATTATCAGCAATTGCATTATTTGTTGTAATTAGTTTATATGCCAATGCAACAGAGCTTTTTGTTGGTCCTGGGCAACAATATGAAACCATACAAGATGCAATAGATGCAGCTCAAAATGGAGATATTGTAACAGTAATGGATGGCACATATACTGAAAACTTAGAAATAACGGATAAAAGCATTACTCTCAGAAGCAATTCCGGTAATGAGAATTGTATTATAGATGGTAACAATTCTGGTCATGTAATAAAAATCAAATCTGTAAATCCTGAAGAAGAAACAGTTATGATTCAAGGATTCACTATTCAAAATAGTGGTACAGATATTGACTACAATCCTGGTGCGTATACTGATATATATGATTCCGGTATATTTGTTAAATCGTCAAGTATCACAATAATTCAAGAAAATAAATTCCTGAATAATCTCCGTGATATATACTTGCGGTATTCTGATGATATGGTTGAAATATCTGAAAATTATTTTAATGATGTCATGTATAATCAAAATCCGAGTGCAGCAGGATATATTTACTGCCGGTATTTTGATAATTTAATTGTAAATGATAATCAATTTAATGATAGTAACATACAATCTTTACCAGGAGATATTATATTCTGCATGGATGGAGATAATGTAAGCATTCTAAACAATGACATCACACTATCTCGAGGCTGTTTATTTTCATTTAGATTTATTCCAGAAATTAACATAATGGGCAACAATATCGAGTATTCGGGATATACAGGGAATCCAGGTACAACAGGAACTGCATTTAATTTTCATATTTCTAACTTCGAATTATATAGTAACACGATCAGATATGAAGATGGTTCCGGTATTGCAATTTTTGTCAATTCAACTTCTTATAAGAAGGGATATGTATATAATAATCTAATCTATGGCAGTTCAACAGCTATGAAATTTGATTGTGGTGACACTTCATCAGATTATCATGGTTTTATTAGAAATAATACTTTTTACTCATGTGAAACGGTATTTGATATTGAGAATGATTCAAATTCTAATCCTCAAAATAACATTCTGGAATTTAAAAACAATATCATCTGGGATGTTAATACAATATTTAATCTTAATTATAATACCTTAGCTACAAGGGTCACTATTGAGTATTCTTGTTTAGAAGGAGGAGTTCCAATAGGGGACTCTTTTCATGATGGTGGTGGCAATACTTCCAATGATCCCCTGTTAGATGAAGATTATCACTTATCTTCAAACAGCATATACTGCATTGATCTTGGAGACCCTGACACCGATGGTGACGGAATTGAATGGATATATGACGAAGACGACAGAGACGTTGACGGTTCACGAAAAGACATGGGTTATTATCCTTATTTACATGATTATGACACTAAGGTTTTCCCTGAAGGTGTACACTGGATTTCCTTTCCAATTTTGAGTCAAGACGGCACTTATAACGGTATTCCTTCCATACCGCCAATTGATGATCAGCTATTCCAGCAGGCTTATTATGATAATGGCAGTGGATTATTACAATTTACAGGTAATTCTCCCGGAACAATAGACGGATTTGAAAAAATATTAGGGAAAAGATATCTTACTCCTATGTCAATTATTCCTGATTATTATAACTATGCAGGACATGATAGTTATTTCAATAACATGCTCTTTCGTCATGAAGGTTATAAGATATCCGTAGGTGAAGTAGCAAATCCGACAGTATTGATCGTGGGAAGCAGCAACGACGAAAGATTGCCGGAAGATCATGAAATTGCAGGTGATATGCCTTATGGTGAATATCATTGGATAGGTTACTGGCTGCAGGAATCCAAAAATATCGTAGATGCCTTTGGTGGGAACAGTGAAGACCCTGCCGATGATCTGTGGCAATATGTAGAGAAAGTTAAGGCAGAAGACTGGTATTACGATAGATGCAGCAGTATTATCCGGGGAGGAATACCCTCGGTTTCCTGGTCAACAACCGG
>CAZAHZ010000424.1:0-2785 GCA_964485055.1 uncultured Candidatus Cloacimonadota bacterium | reverse complement strand
GAAATTAAACCTGTCTCCTGCAGACAGGTTTTTTTATGCTTTATGAGTCAGGCATTTTTTTGATTCGGGATCAAAGAAATGCACTTTTTTCATATCGAGACTAATTTGGAGGTTTTGTTCAACCTGTGGCAGTTTTTTAGGGTCCAGGCGGGCAATAATATTTGTATTACCGGTGGAGAGATAGACCACGTATTCATTTCCCATTGGTTCGACGACATCACAAAGAGCAGTGATTTGAACAGGGATCTCCGCCATAGAGTTAAATTCCGCATCATAGATATCTTCAGGTCTAAGCCCCATAATAACAATTTTACCAATATGTGAGTCGAGTATATTTTTGAATTCATCAGGAACAACCACCTGGAAGGAATTTTCAATAAAGGCAAGGGTACCATTTGTAAGTTCAATTTTCCCCATAAACTGATTAATGGCAGGGGAACCAATAAAACCAGCCACGAATAGATTAACCGGATTATTATAAACATTGAGAGGAGAATCGATCTGGTGGATCACTCCATCCTTCATGATCACAATTTTGTCAGCCATGGTCATGGCTTCCACCTGGTCATGAGTAACATATATTATGGTGGTAGCCAGTTTACGATGGAGACGAGTGATCTCAGCTCTCATCTGCACACGTAATTTGGCATCAAGATTGGAGAGAGGTTCATCAAAAAGAAACACTTTTGGTTTGCGGACAATAGCTCGACCGAGAGCGACACGCTGTCTTTGACCACCGGAGAGCTGTTTGGGTTTGCGAGCCAGAAGGTCTTCAATTTCGAGTAACCGGGCAGTTTCCTTGACGATAGGGTCAATATCGGCACGAGGAGTTTTTCTCAGCTTAAGTGCAAACGACATATTTTCATAAACAGTCATGTGCGGATAGAGGGCATAATTCTGAAAGACCATAGCAATATCGCGGTCTTTGGGTGGGATGTTGTTCACCAGTTTTTCACCAATAAAAATATCACCGGCAGTAATTTCTTCCAGACCGGCAATCATTCTAAGAGTCGTAGATTTTCCACAGCCAGAGGGACCGACGAGGATCACAAATTCTTTATCTTCAGCGACAAAGCTGACATCGGAGACAGCTTTAACTCCATTATCATATACTTTATCAACATTATTAACTACCACTTTTGCCATGATATCTCCTGAAATCAAATTTCAGGTAAAATAGAATATTTTTTAATCAGTTGTCAATGAAAAAACTAAGTAGTGATAGAAAAAGGTAGCTGTTCAGCCTGTCTGAGCAGTTTCCAAATATATCCAGCTACTTTATAATTACAGTCCAGCTTATTTACTGATCAACAATATCATTCCTCAATCAAAATCATCAGAATATCATTCACGTTTGTATTTGATGGACCAGTAGTAATAGTAGCTATGATTTCATCAAGGGCAAGCGTACTATCATTATTATCCAGATAGTCTTCAGGTTTAATTCCTTTACTGGTCATTTCTTCGTAACTCTCCCAATCTATTATCGCTCCAGCCCTATCACTGTGTCCATCTGCACCATCAGAAGCACAGGCTGCTACAGTTACTCCTTTCATATCTTTTATTTCAATTGCTGCTGCCAAAGCCAGTTCCTGATTGCGTCCGCCAATACCATTAGGATTTTTTACGGTTACGGTGGTTTCTCCTCCACAAATAGCTACGCAGGGAAATTTAATAATCCCTTTGAGCTGTCGCAGACTTTTAACTATATCCGGTATTTTTTTGGCAAATAATCGAGCCTCTCCTCGCATCTCGGTTGTCAGTATCAAAGGATAGATACCCTTAGCTCTCATCTTCTCTGCTGCCAGATGGCAAAACAGTTCATTGTCTCCGATAATTTTATGCGTCGCATTGGTTATATTATTCGGAGTTTCCTTCTTCATCGCATTTTCTACTATTGGAATGGTTGTTTTAAAATATCTCTTCAGATTTTTTAATGCCTCGTCAGCAGTAGTCGCATCAGCAACTGCTGGTCCGGAACCGATCGTATCCATCCGGTTACCAATGACGTCAGAAAGCAGAAAACCATGAATTTGAGCAGGTTTAACAAGATCTGCCAGTTGACCCCCCTTTATCTTTGATAAGTGCTTGCGTACAGAATTCAATTCCACAATATCAGCACCCCCATGTTGTAGAGCTTTTGTAATCGCTTTCAGGTCGTCTAAGGTTACCCCGTCACGAAGCGAAACTGCCAGTGCCGAAGCACCGCCAGAAATTAAAAGCAAAAATTCAACCCCTTTTTTCCGACTCTGGATCATATTTTGCAATAATTCTCCAGCTTCAACCGATTTATCACCCGGCTCTGGATGATTAGCTTCCTTAACCATATATTCTACAACAGGTCTTGCATAACCAATTCTGGTGATAACCAGACCTTCAATTATTCTGTTCCCAAAATAGTCATGGGCGGCTTTAGCCATGGCACAGGCAGCTTTTCCGATAGCGATAAGATAATAATCCTGAGTTTTGGAAAGTCCTTCTTTTTCCAAAGCTTTAGTTAATAATTTCCGGGCATGGACTTCAGCAATACACTCTCTTAAAACTCGCTCCATAACTTGTTCCATACTTTCCTCCGATCAGATAATCCTCAAACTCAAAATTACTGTCAAGATTAAACAATGCCAGCAACAATATAAACAGGGGAGAGGCGGAAACCTCTCCCTTAATATTAATTAAAATTCAGAGGTTCAACGTCAAAGATCAAAGTGCTGCCGCCAGGAATAGGACCCACGCCGCGATCACCATAACCAAGCTCAGGAGGAACAATAAAGCGATAGCGAGCACC
>CAZAHZ010000423.1:0-2790 GCA_964485055.1 uncultured Candidatus Cloacimonadota bacterium | reverse complement strand
TCAAAGATGATGAATATTATGCAGACAGGAAAACCTTTCTGGATAATTCTGATGAACTCGCAGCCAATGCTGATGATTTTCTGCATGTACTCCGTAAACAATCAGACAGCGGAAAATGGATAGTCACGGAAATGATCAATACCTGGGACATCAAAGACCTTTGCGAAATCCCTGATTCCCTGGCTTTGAACGATCTGGTGAATATCTTTGCAGAAAACCGCTTCCGCTATGCTGTTTCCGACAGCCTCTTTTCAAAAGGCTGTATCGCCAGAACCTGGAATTCTGCCAGTCCTGTCCAGAATGGCTGGCAATCCGAATTTTACCAAAATCTTCTATCCCTGATCGATCCTGAGATCGCTATCACAATTCAGAACATCATCAATTGGATTGATGAAAACACGGAAATCGAAGAAGATTTCATCTGGAATTATTATTCTTCTCCGCTCACGCCACCAGAGATACTTAACCTGCATTATATCCCGGAATTCTATCGCACCAAACTGCTTAATTCCAGTCTTAAACTTGTCGGCATACCTGTTCGCTGGGAAGGTCAACTGGAATATTATAACGGCTCGGAATGGATAGCAGCTCCCACTGGTATCGAAGAAAAAGAAGATACAAGTCAACTCAGGAATTTCACGCTCAGCATCTATGTTGATGGCGAAGAAGTTAAGGCAGACCCCTATGAAAATTTCCTGGTTGCTGCTTTAGGCAAAGATGGCTACCTCTACCCCACCTGGTTCGATGGAGAAAATGACTCATTGCTTTATAAAGGCAAATACCGCCTGGAAGATAACGAATCGCTCCATATAGAAGCTGCTGCCCGCAATGGTAATGGTGATGCTCAGGTTGCTGTCCGTCCTCTTGCTTTCGATGATCAGGATGTTGAAATTGATCTCATCACTCCCCGCGAATACCTGGATGTTTCCACAGAGTGGGAGCGCTGGACTCTCGAAGAAGTCAAGAATATCATTATTGAACATCCTTCTGATGGCAAAAAAATTGTTATGATACGCGGCAGCGAAGATAGTGAGCCTCAAATTCATACCACCAGTTTCCTGCTGGAAAAACTCGATAAATTCACGGAATTGGGTGCTAAGCTCTATATTTATTCCGAAGACCGCTCGATAAGTGACCTGCAGAATGATGATCGTTGCCGGAATGTCATCCTCTTGCAGGGAATATCAATTTTTACGGAAGAACTCAATCCGGTTGAATATCCTGCCCTCTTCCTCCTGGATGAAAATAATGAACTGATATTCTCCACCACCGGCTATAATATGGGGATCGCAGACCTGATCGAGAAAAAACTGAAGTAAACGAGTTAAAAAAAATATTTATTCTTATATTTCAGGAGTTTATGAGGAAAATTGATGAGTGATCCTTTGAATTATTTGAGCCTTGCCATCGAAATGGGTAAATATCCCGATTTCATACTTAGCACCGGCTGTGACCTGCCCGAAAACACTCATGTTGCCAATATACGTACCTTTTTCCAGCCTGTCAGGGATTTTTATAATGGATAAAAATCGTTTTAACGGCAATATCATGGGCATCACAGCCTACCTGATGTGGGGCTTACTGCCTCTCTACTGGAAATTGATCGTTCAGGTTCCCGCCCACGAAATTCTTACGCACCGCATTATCTGGAGTCTTGGCTTCATTCTCCTGATCCTGATTATCAAAAAAGACTGGAAATGGTTTAATATTATTAAAAAGAAGCCAAAATTCTGGTTGCTCTATATTGCCAGTGCTATATTAGTCAGCATCAACTGGTTCACATATATCTGGGCAGTTAACAACGCCCACACTGTGGATGCCAGCCTTGGTTATTTTATCAATCCTCTTTTCAGCGTATTCCTCGGTGTTGTCTTCCTGCGTGAGAAACTGGCTTTTCAGGAAATTATTGCCGTTCTACTTGCTCTTTTTGGCGTGATCTTTCTCACTGTTTACTATCACAGCCTGCCCTGGGTATCTATTGTACTCACCCTCACCTTTGGTCTTTATGCTCTCATCAAAAAGCAGGGACCTCTCGATGGCATTCAAAGTCTTGGACTGGAGACTGCCATTATCTTCTTCCCCACACTCATATATCTCATTCATCTGGAATTCTCAGGTGAAGCCTTTTTCCTGCATGGCAATTTACGAACTGATATTCTGCTCTTTGCTGCCGGCACAATCACTGCCACTCCCCTGCTTCTCTTCGGACAGGCTGCCCGTAAAATCCCCCTTTCCACTCTCGGTTTCCTGCAGTATCTCACCCCCACTTTCCAGTTCCTTCTGGGTGTTTACATTTTTCATGAATCCTTCCAACTCCCCAAACTGATCGGCTTCTCCATCATCTGGCTGGCTCTCATCATCTTCTCCGCCACCCGTTTCTCCCGCCACAATATCACCTGAAATTTCCCCCAACCTAAGTCAAATGCAGATGGCGTATTCCGCAAGTCTATCCTCTATATCCCCACACATTAATCCCGAAAATATCACCCAGCTAAGTCAGTCCCGATGAATCGGGATGAACGGTACTCCGGACAAGACTTCTGGACGACCACAGCTAAGTCATCCGTGTACCGCCGGCGTACCCGCAGGTGGGACGCAGATGACAACCATAAATAAATTCAATTTTTTGTCAGAATCAGGATTTACAGGATTAAAAACATTAACAGGATTTCTCTTAAATTAATCCAAAGAATCACCAGATGAGTTATCGAGTTAAGACACTGTACCCAGTGGATTGACTTGAGAACGATACCGGCATACCCAGCCCAACCTTAAGTCAATCCGGAAATA
>CAZAHZ010000422.1:0-2790 GCA_964485055.1 uncultured Candidatus Cloacimonadota bacterium | reverse complement strand
TTCGGACGGATAAAAATCCGAATCGCGTATTTGCCCATTCTTAATTCTTAATTTCAAAAACGTTCTTTCGTTCTAATTCTGACTGATTTCTTTACTTAATTCTTAAATTATTATGTAAACATTATTATCGTTTCTCCCGAGTCGCTTATTCTTTTATTTTTCCTGCTTATATCTCCCTGATTTACTATCAGATGGTAATACAGTGAAACAACAAAGCACAATCTGACATTTTATTGTTAGATTGTGCTTTGTTGTTACTCTCGTTCTACTCCTTAATTATGAAAAGTTAGTTTTTTGGAGCAACAAAACTGGAGGGAGAAGGGAACTATCGGCAGCCAGATCTGAAATGAGAACCAAGGTATATTTTTCGGAGATGACAGAAACTGTCACTGGTCGTACTCAGGATTGAAGAATACTATTAATCTAAGTTTTTTTTTCGAGGAAGATGATTTTTCTTTGAATAATAAAGCTGATTGCAGATAATACTAGTAAACAGAAGCCCTGACTGATCAGGGAATTATACGCTTTAATCTCAATTAAATATTGCAGAGAAAGGCGGTTAGCAAAATAAATCAGGACATATAAGGTCAGATATTTCAGGAATGACTGAGACAATTTTACGCCGGATTTGAAAGTCCATGATCTTTGCAGGGAGTATCCGATAATTATTCCTGCAGCATATTCGCAGATCAGGGCAGTCTGATATTTTATTCCGGAGATAACCAGCAGAGCAAAGATGAGATATGTAGTCAGAGTTGTTATTCCGCCGGCAATAACAAATTTAACTATCCTTATCATATTTTTCTTTGATCACATATTGAGGTTTTTTATTAAGGCTGAGAAATATTCTGCCAATGTATTCACCAAGCATACCCAGAGCAATCAGCACCATTCCGGAGAAAAAGGACATTGCCACAAACAGGGATGCATAACCCAGGGGAATCTCCGGTTTCAACATTTTTTCAATTATCGTTAAAATTCCCAGGATGAATCCCAGGGCTGAGAAGATAAAACCGCTGACAACGGCAATTCTTAAGGGAATTATAGAGAAATTTGTGAACATATTACTCCAGAGATGCAGAAGTTTCCCTAATGTATAACCGGATTTCCCTTCCTTTCTCTCTTTATGCTGCACTGTAAATGAACCTATGTGCCTGGTGATACCCAGGATGATACCATCAATATAAGGATAGGGAAGTTTATACTGGATAATCTCCTTAGCAATCCGGGACGATATAATTTTAAAACTGCTCAAGTAAAGTCCGGCAGGTTTATTCAACATAATATTAGCAACTTTATCATTAAATTTACTACCCAGATTTCGCCAGAGATTGTGGTGCTTATATTCATAACGGGTATAAACCACATCGAAATTGCTGTTTTGGGCAAAATCTGCTAATCTGACAGCTTCTGTAGCAGGATTCTGCAGATCATCATCCATGATTATAATCCAATCCCCCTTTGCCAGATTCAAACCTGCCATCACGGCATTATGTTCACCAAAATTACGACTTAATTCCAGATAAACAATATTTTCCTTGAATTCGCGATGAAGTTCAAGGCAAATTTTACCACTATCATCTAAGGAGTCGTCATTTATCAGGATTATTTCATGCTGATATTTGGGACTGAATTCTTTGTGCAGATCACTAACTATGGTTCTGATCGTTTTTTCACTGTTATAAACCGGAATAATTATTGAGATTAACATTATTTCTGCCATCCTTCCAATAAGTTAATAATTTTATGCTTCTCGGCTTCCTGCAACCATTCAGAAACAGGTAAACTGAGCTCTCTCTGAGCAATATATTCCGCATTTCCACATGCTCCCGATATCCTGCCGGAAAAACCAGGCTGGCGAAAAACAGGTACAGGGTAATGCACCAGAACATCAATTTGATTTCTGTAAAAAAAATCTTTCAATTCATTGCGGTTTTCAATTATTATGGGGAAAATATGATATCCGGGTTTTGAATTATCAGCAATTTCAGGTAAAATCTCACTTTTCAATCGTAAAAGATATTTTTGGGCTGTTTCTCTTCTTTTTTTTATTTTCGCAGGCAGATATTTTAATCTTATCCGCAATATGGCAGCCTGGATTTCGTCCAGCCTGCTGTTAAATCCGGGGATTTCATTGAGGTCTCTTTCTTTTTGTCCGTAATTCCGTAATTGTTTTAATTTCTGATAAATCACAAAATCATCAGTGACTATAGCGCCACCGTCACCTATAGCGCCCAGATTTTTAGTTGGATAAAATGAATAGGCGGCACAACTGCTCCAGTAACCGGCATAATGTCCCTGCAGTTCTGTTCCGACAGCCTGAGCGCAGTCTTCAATTATAATTAATCCACTATTGAGAGCAATTTCGTGGATTTTATCCATTTCACAGGCATTTCCCCACAGATGAACCGGTATTATCGCTTTTGTTTTATCCGAGACGGCTGCTGATATTTTATCCGGATCGAGTAAGCCGGTTTCTTTTCTGACATCTATAACAACCGGAACAGCTCCGGCTCTTTCTATCCCGGTGATAGTGGGATATGCCGTCAGACTGCTGGTGATCACTTCGTCACCTGGTTTGATACCTGAGGCTATGAGAGCCAGAGTTATGGCATCAGTACCTGATCCAACCCCGATAGCAAATTTTCTACCCAGATAACCGGAAAATTCTTCTTCAAAAGCAGATAATTCTTCTCCAAGTATAAATCTTCCTTTTCTTAGCACTCTGCTGATAGCTGCTTCAATTTCATTCAATTCCTGTTTATCCCAGCGACTTAGGTCCTGATAGGC
>CAZAHZ010000421.1:0-2794 GCA_964485055.1 uncultured Candidatus Cloacimonadota bacterium | reverse complement strand
TTTCATTTTTATATTGGCATGTCCTGTTTTGTACATGATGGGAATTCCACCCTGTTTTCGGATATCATCAAAGAGGTTTTTGGAGCATTTCACGTCAGCAATAATCTTTTCACCTTTATTGTCAGCCAGGAAATCACGCACAATGATATTCAGAATCTGATCACCGTATAGCATCTTCCCCATCTCATCAATCACGCCAATGCGATCAGCATCTCCATCCATCCCCAGCCCGATTTCAGCTTTTTCCTGCAGGACAGTTTTCTCCAGGTCTTTCATATTTTTTTCAATAGTCGGATCAGGATGATGATTAGGGAAAGTACCATCCATATCACAGTAAATCTCCGTAACTTTACATCCGCAGCGACGAAGTATTTCCGGCAGGTAAGGACCTCCCGTGCCATTTCCACCATCCACAGCAACTTTGACAGGACGGCTGATATTCAGGTGTGCAACTATGTAATCCATATATGACTTACTTAAAGTATCATCTTCACTTCTACTCCCGGAGCCTTTTTCAAAATCATTATTTTGAATTAGATGCAGGATTTCCTGGATTTGTTCACCAAAAACACTGGCTAACCCCAGATTCAATTTAATCCCATTATATTGGGCAGGATTATGGCTGGCTGTGATCACCACACCACCATCTGTTTTCAGTTTCCAGATTGAGAAATACAAAACCGGCGTAGCCACGATGCCAACATCAATTACATCCAATCCCGTTTCCTGCAAGCCACGGGTAAATTCTTTCTTGAATTCCGGCGTGGAAAGCCGGGCATCACCGGCGATAGCACAGTTTTTAGCGCCTTTTCGCTTGATATAGGTCCCGTAACCTTTGCCAATTAGATAAAGAATTTCGGGAGTAAGGTCTTCATCCACCACTCCTCTGATATCATATTGCCTGAATATTGTTGGATTTACCATTATCCCTCCAGTTTTATTGTTTTTTGCTGATTTCTTTGATTATATTGATCATTTTACGTAAAGCCCGACCCCGGTGACTGACCAGATGTTTTTCATCACCATTCATTTCAGCAAATGTTTTTCCCGTTTCTTTGCAGAGAAATATACTGTCATAACCAAATCCCTGCTCTCCTCTTTCTTCCCGGATTATCTCGCCATTGACTTCACCTTCAGCAGTTGCTATTAATACACCCTGCTCATCTGCAAATGCGACAACTGTTCGGAAGCAGGCAGAGCGGTTCTGGATATCTTCCATCTCTATAAGAAGCTTTCTGCGATTATCACCGTAAGTGCAATTATCACCAGCATAACGTGCTGAGTAAACACCGGGAGCACCATCTAAAGCATCCACAAAAAGACCTGTGTCATCTGCCAGAACATATAATCCTGAGAGCAATGCCATCTCCTGAGCTTTTTTGATGGCATTCCCTTCAATAGTATCTCTATCTTCCATAACATCGGGAAAATTTGACATATCTGCTGCTGATATTAATTCCAGATCGAGACCAGAGAGTATCTCTCTGATCTCGATGAATTTATCTTTATTCTTTGATCCGATCAATATCTTCATCAACCTCTTTTCCCGGTAAGTTTTTTGAAGATTGATGAGACTTTGTTGATCACATTCCGTGAGAGAAATCTTTCTGCCACTGCTATTGCATTCTGCAAGGTCTGCAATAGATCACCATCTCCACTCCAGTGTTCCTGCACAATCTCAGGATCAATCTCATTAAGGATGGTATTTAAGCCATATACAACCAGCAAAAGATCATCCACCAGACCGAGAACAGGGATAAAATCTGGTATTATATCAATTGGAGAGATGACATATAGAATTATGCCTCCTATCATGATCTTCTGGGTTGTCTCGACGCGTTTATCAAGGGCAAGTCTTACCAGCAATGCCATAAAGTCAGGTAAAATTAATAGATAATCTATCAATTCACCATATTTACCCTGAAACCTTTCCTTTTTAAAAGAATTTACCTTTCTCCTGATATTGTCATAAATATCATCAGCTTTATGCCTGTCCTTCTGGAGTTCTGCGATCAATTCCTGTGATTGATCATTGTTTTCTTCATTCATTTTTCCTCCCGTCATTTTAGTCCGTTAAGTAGCTCCAATGTTTTATCATATTGGGTTTTTACTTCTGCGTATTTTTCTCTTTCGCGTTCAACTATTTCCACCGGGGCACTCTGCAGAAATTTTTCATTTTGCAGTTTTCCGGCAAACTTCTGCATATCTATCTCGATTTTATTAAGCTGCTTTTGGAGACGCTGCTGTTCGACGGCAATATCAATAAGACCACTCAAGGGTAGATAAACCTCCATTTCGCGAACCTCATCTGCTATAGAACCATGAGGTTTAATGATTTTATTGCCCATCTCGATCTCTGTTACATTAGCCAGCTTACTGAAATAATTCAAGTTTTCTGTCAATAAGGTTTCCTGCCAGTCATACGAAGTTTTGATCATAATCCGTATCTGCTTGCCAGGAGGCAAATTAACCTGTTTTCGTAAATGCCTGATCACAGTAATTGTATCCTGGATCAAGGTCATTTCTGCTTCGATCTTTTCATTAATTAACAGTGCATTTTCTGACTGGAAATGAGCAATAACCACGGATTCTTCCAATTCCGGAAGCAAAGGTCTAATGCTCTGCCAGATCTCCTCAGCAATAAATGGCATCAAGGGCTGCAGGAGGCGCATCGCATTCTGCAAGATATCCAGTAATACATACTTAACTGTCTGTTGACCGGTCAGATTACTGTCATCATAGATCCGCTCTTTGGATAATTCCAGATACCAGCTACAAAATTCTTTCCAGATAA
>CAZAHZ010000420.1:0-2814 GCA_964485055.1 uncultured Candidatus Cloacimonadota bacterium | reverse complement strand
GTTCCCCGCAGTAAATACTCAGATGGAATAGATTTAGAAATATACAGACGTTGTGGTTGGGAACCACCAAAATCAGGATTAACAGAGAATGAAGAATTCCAATTAAGAAGAAAACTAGTATCTCATGATGCATCACCGGAAGCAATGAAAGTATTAGACAAATTATGTGCAAATTATGAAGAAAAATATATGAATTGACAACAGGGTAAGGGGTAACATATTTATGAAAAAAATTTTAACATCCCCCTCTTCTATGGGGCAAGTTGGATCACAACCGTTTGACCTTTTGATACAAAACGGATATGAAATAGTTAACAATCCATTTGGACGAAAACTTACTGAGAATGAAGTCATAAATCTAGCAAAAGAATGTGTCGGGATTGTAGCGGGAGTTGAACCATTAAATAAAACAGTTATGGATGCTTTACCGCAACTTAAATGTATAAGTCGAGTTGGTGTTGGCATGGATAGTGTTGACCTGGATTATGCTAAAGAAAAAGGAATAATAGTAGTGAATACTCCTGATGGTCCTACCAGATCAGTTGCAGAGATGACGATTGCTATGACATTTTCATTATTAAGAAAGATTCCCCAAGCTGATGCTAATATTAAGAACGGCATATGGAAAAAGGAAATTGGAAATTTGCTGTATGATAAGGTCGTAGGGATCATCGGACTCGGAAGAATTGGTAAAATGGTTGCAGAGATGTTTAAGAATCTGGGAAATACTGTAATTGGGTTTGATCTTTATCCGGATGAAAAATGGGCAGCACAAAATTCTGTAAAACTTATGCAGCTTGATGAAATAATTAGTAGTTCGGATATCATAACTTTGCATATCCCGCCAAATAAAGATAAAGAAGCAATAATAGGAAAAGACCAACTGACAAAAATGAAAAGTTCAGCATTCTTGATAAATGCTGCAAGAGGTGGGGTTGTTGATGAAATTGCTCTATTTGCTTTGTTGACTCAGGGAAAAATTGCTGGAGCAGCTATTGATGTATTTTCCGAAGAACCATATACAGGTCCTTTTACAACTTTAAATAATGTTGTGCTTACTCCTCATCTGGGATCTTATGCAGCTGAAGGTAAATTGCAGATGGAAATAGATGCTGTTAATAATTTGATAGAAGCACTTGGGTAGGTTCTTATGAATTTAAAGATTGGAATTATTGGCTATGGAAAGATGGGGCAAATTCGTCATAATACCATTATGGAGAATGGTTATGGAGAAGTAGTAGCGATTTCTGAACCGTTGTTAGACGAATCATTAACTAATGCACCACCTAATGTTTCAATTGACGACATTATTGATGATGAGAAAATTCAAGTAGTAATTATCTGTACACCGAATTATTTGAATAAGCCATTAACAATACGAGCATTACAATCTGGTAAACATGTGTTCTGCGAAAAACCACCAGCATTTACAGCTAATGACATTGAAGAAATAATCGAAACCGAAAAAGAAAATCCTCGGTTAAAGCTTATGTATGGCTTTAATCATAGACATCACGACAGTATAATGAAAATGAAAAGGATCGTTGATGATAAAACATATGGAAATATTCTCTGGATGAGAGGAAGATATGGCAAGAGTGTTGAGCAAGATTATTATCACAACTGGCGAGCAGACCCAAAATTATCAGGTGGAGGTATACTGATAGACCAGGGAATCCATATGCTTGACTTGTTCCTGTATTTTGCCAATGATTTCAATTCAGTGAAAGCTGAAGTATCAAATCTATATTGGAATATGCCAATAGAGGACAATGTGTTTGCGATTCTGAAGAACTCTGAAAGTGGTGTTATTGCTTCGTTACATTCCACGATGACTCAATGGAGACATTTGTTTTCAATCGAGATTTTTATGGAAAAAGGATATATGGTATTAAATGGTTTAATTACATCATCGATGACGTATGGGGAAGAGATCCTGTCAATCGCTAAGAATAGAAGCACTGCACCTGCTGCAACCTGGCGGGATGAGGAAAAAGAAACATTTACAATCAATAACTCCTGGAGGTATGAAATGGAACACTTCTTTAATCGTATCAGAAAGGATTTACCAATAACTATTGGTAACTCGCAAGATGCATTAAAATTAATGAAAATAATAGATAAAATATACGAAAATAAGGAAAAATAATGAGTCAAAGAGAAATTCTCGATACCTATGTCTCGGAATATAAAATGAAGCTTAATCGATTATTTGATTCAATCGATATAGAAATCTTACATGAGATAATTGAGACAATAATAACGGCTTTTGAAAATAACAAAACCGGCATTGTTATAACAGTTAACCGCGTCGCAAGAGATATGGCCGATATTCGCTTCTATATAGCCTTGTCCCTGGGAAACGCTGATATTCTGGCTCGTCCCATTATGATACCACTTAGCAGTATTAGAAAAACTCAATTTTTGAGGGGTTGAGGCATTGACAACACCAGTATCAGTTAAGTTGGTGAGGTTATCTGCCTGGATAAGACTGCTTACCTGAATGGTGTTTTGCAAGGTTTCGGGAAAATTTAGCCTTATTTTAGTATTCCGGGCCTGATCTGTAGGCCAGGCTGGATCATGCCAGCCGCAGTGATAATAAACATTAAATTCAATATTGTCCCCAGAATTAGCGCTTATAGGATCAGACCACTGGGTCATGCCTTGGCTTGTATTGGCCATCCTTAAAGTCTGCTTATCATTAGCCATCCCGTTCCAATTTAGTTGAGCCGTAGCCTGAACTGGGAAAAAAGGAATTACTAAAAGGCCTGCTAATGTGAGGCCAAGATTAAACTTCATAAATGAAGATAAACG
>CAZAHZ010000419.1:0-2816 GCA_964485055.1 uncultured Candidatus Cloacimonadota bacterium | reverse complement strand
TTGCCCCGCCCTGCAGGCTTATACTTACTGGCTGTCCTTCCGGCTCATAGATATATTCCGCAAAATCCACTACTTCGCTTACATCCTCTACCAAAATGATAAAGTTGGGTAATGTGAATACCGGCGGCTCATCCACGGAAGTAAATTCTATCTGTATTGTCTCACTTGCAGACAACCTGCTGCTGTTGTCAAATACCGTAAAGGTCACATTTTCTATTCCGAACCAGTCCTGTTCCGCTGAAATTGTCACCATCAAACCGGTTATCGAGATGATCACATTTTCCTGCTCCGTTGCCTGCAAAAATAATGCATCCCCATCCACATCACTTACATACGGTGCAAAGTTTACTGCCAGTTCCGTATCTTCCACCAGTGTATAACCCGCATCAGGTATATCTATTGTCGGCGGATCATTCACAGCGATCACTCTTATCGTTGCCGTATCGCTGGCAAATCCACCCGATTGATCTGATACTGTAAAAGTCACTGTCTCCGAGCCTGACCAGTTCAAGGGTGCACTAAAAGTTACTTCGTTTTCGTCTATTTCTATTATAATATGATTTTGTCCCGCTGGCGTTATTGTCGGATATGCTCCGTCCGGATCGTCTGCGTAAAGCGAAAAATCCACTAATAGTTCATCATCCTCCAGAAATACAAATTCGGTCGGTAGATTGATATATGGTGGCAGACTTGCTGCACAACTGAAACTGAAGAATTCTTCATGATTATCATTATAGACATTGCCTATATAATCCTCTGCCCGTATGCTCCAGGTTATCGGGATCGGAATGGGTTCATTCAGTTGATAGGTTACATGATACGCCCGGTAATAGCCTAATTCCGTTATCCCAAATGTTGAATCAGGTTCTATTGTTGCCTCCACTGGATTTCCATTCTTACGCATTTGTATCTCGGCAGGATTCACGCCTGGTTCAGAGTCATAAACATAGCAGCTTATTACATCGTTTAGCGGTATGTTTACTGCCCCGTCCTCAGGATAGATATCCCACAAAAAGGGCGGATCTTCATCCTCCGATTCCAGTTCACAGGTGAATTGATAGCTGACATTCACCACGTTGCCCAGAAAATCAGCTCCCGTAATTACTACAGGTACTACCCGCAGCGAACTGAATGGGTAAGGTGTGATCGTGATTTCATAACCATTTGTTATTTCTCCGGTCACAAAACTCTCACTCTCTTCTGTATAAAGGCTGCTGTCTATCCACACCGCCACACTGCTCATATCCACGCCTGACCGTGCATCTGTTATCGTGAAATATATCTCCGTGTCTATTGGCACTCCTGTCTCATTGGGATAGGGTGAGCGTCCGTCTATATAAGGCGGCGTGATATCATTCCACGTCCGAAAACTGTAATTACATGGCGACATGTGATTGCCATCTGTATCTTCTGCATCTATCGCTACCAGCACTAACTGGTTATAATTGAACGCATTATTTGGCAATATCGTCACCTGGTAACCCAGGTTTACTCCGCTTGCATTATTGATCGGCTCCAGCTCAAAACTTCCCTGGTTCGCATAAGAATATGCCTGACCCTGTATTTGAACAAAGATCGTCAGTGTATCCACGTAAACATCCGGTACTGTGTTGTATATGTTAAAGCGCACTGTTGTCCCTATCGGGACATTAGTCTGATCCGGATATGGCACCCAGACGCCTGTATAAGTATAATTAAAACTCGATATCACATAAAAACTGTACCCTTCCACAGTCTCATTGCCTGCATCATCATAAACGGTCACAGTTACGGTTACTGTATCGGCTATACTGAAATCTTCATCCGGATCAAGAGTAAAACGATAACCGCCGGTTATGGGTAGATAGGTTAGATTCGCACCGATTTCGTAAATCTCATCCATATTGGATTGTGTTGTCACCAGGTGAACGCTCAATCCTTCAAAACTCACTCCCGATAGACCATCTGTGATGTCGAACAAAATGTCAACATCTGTATCCACATCTATCTCTCCCGATTCGGGTAACTGATTCCAGACCCACGGATTTATATTATCATCTATCACCCAGAAATTCCACGAATAAGGAGCCATCACGATCCCCTGATAGGATGAAGCATTCACTGTCACATTGACAGAATCCCCCCACGCAAAGGGTGCTGTTGGTGGAATGATAAAACGGTAGCTTGTGCCTGCATACTGACCCAGTAGTGTCCATGATACTCCGGGCGTATCATCATGATAAATAGTCCCGTTTATGTCTATTTCTACTGAACTTCTATCTATGTCAATGGTGTCAATATAACTGACCACTTTAAAAGATACCTGGGTGCTTATTAGATTATTTACACTTCCATTTTGCGGGCTTGCTTCGATTATTTCTATTGCACATATTCTGGCAGTGAGTAGAAGGAGAATAACTAACAATATTCCTGAAAAATTAGGTATAACTCTCCTCATGAGTACCTCCATCATTTTTTTGTCTCTTCAATATACAAATTGTTTTATCTATTAAAATTGTCAATATTTTTAACCAGTTTTATCCACATCCCAAAATCCTCTCAACAATTACTCCAAAACCACTCTCTTATTCCCTCCCAAAACAAAACTCTCCCACCCCGATTATCACCCAATCCATCGAACTCTTATAATAATAACCTCAAGCACTTTCCTGTATAAAAACCCAATATAAAACTTCCCCTCCATCCCTGCCAAAAAAGAGCTCCAGCTCGATCTCACTCGCCAAGTCAGACGTGTACCGCTGGCGGTACTCCGCAAGTGGGACGCAGATGACGACCATCAATTTCACATCCCAATTATCTTAAAAAGCCAAGTTACA
>CAZAHZ010000418.1:0-2827 GCA_964485055.1 uncultured Candidatus Cloacimonadota bacterium | reverse complement strand
ATTTTGGAATATAGATTTGTCCTCGCAATATCATTAATCTTTTCATCATAAAGTGCATTCACAAATTCTCGGTGCAGATGCTCCGAAGGTCCTTCCGTCTGTCCTTCATTGAACCAGCCATACCGCGAATTTCCCACAAATCCCGCCAGGAAATTCGGCAGTTGAAGTGCTAATTCTGCTATGCAGTCTTCCTGATCAAATCCCCCGCAATTGCAGCCATGCGTATAGAGCAGCGGATAAATGTGATCTACTCCGTTCAACTGCTCAAAATTGCTCTCCAGGATATCCACATCATGCATGCGAACCATATAGTCATAACTGCTATGCCCGCTGTGATGTATAAAAGATGTTCCCTCATTTAACAGGCTGAGAAAATCATCCATGAACCATTGTCCGCTGTCGCGGTCATTCAAATATGTTATAGCATCGGTCTCCGGAATTCCATTGGTTGTATAACCGTTATCTTCATGATAACCCACCAGCAGGTCCATATAATCCGCTCCCCAGGTAACCGGGTCCAGCCAGAGTCTTTCACCTATCAGCAGGGGCTTATTCAAATCTATTTCAACCGGGTTTTGTGAATATATCTGCGTTTTATTGATCATATTCGCCAGATCACCTTCATCGGAAAATGGTAATCTCGCCACTGCCACTTCAGGTAGAAGATCGTCTTCTTCCGGCTCTCCCCAGATCCCGTCTCCATCATCATCCCAGCTCCCGTCCAGCGCACTGTAATAGAGATCAGCGGGAATATTGTCATCTTCATATATTTCCGTTGATATTGCCAGGCACCAGAATCCCCGTGCCGGGATCATTTCCACATCTCCAGCCAGCAGCACACTGCTGATCCCGTAAGATGTATATTCATCTATAATATGGTTTCTGATCTGCTCCGCCAGATCAATCCCGGCGATATTGCTCTCAATGAATTCCGTAGTCGTAAATTTCACTCGTCTGCCGTATAAATGATAAAAGTCTTTCAGTCCTTCCAGAGTATTATAAAATTCTTCACTGCAAATCACCAGCAGATCATATTCTCCGTCCCGGCTCGTCTGCTGTGGATATAACCTCATCAAGTCAGCATTCTGCACATAATCTGCCACCATCTCCGCATTCTCCGGCGTCAAGTTGCTGACCGTCTTATTTGGGCGGTTGATCACTCCCGGCTGAGTGATTATCCTGATTTTTGCCTTTGTATAATATCTGACGGTCTCCTCCACAGGATTATATGTCACTGGACAAAAGCTGCTAAGTGCTATGTTATATCCATGCCAGCCTTCCGTCTTGATCGTGCCATGATTCTGCTGAGGAAGTGCCGCATTCAATAGATACACTTCTTTTTTGAACACAAAATCAGAGTCACCCATCTCACTCACCGGCAATACTGCCTGCACAGGATATAAATAGCCTCTGGGTTTCATGATTTTTTCACCGGATAATATCACCTCTACCCCACTTGCGATTTCGCCGGGGGGTAATAACACTTTCACAGCCAGCCAGGGCAGAGCCGGTTCGCCGATCTCACCACGCTCCTGAGCGTTAGCAAATATTATCCTGAAATAATCTGTGCCTTCCACGCGTTGCGTCTGCGGTTCATTAAACCTGTAATTCAATTCTATCTCAGTTCCGGTAATTATATTTATCAGCAGAAATATCATCAAAAATAATACTACCTTTTTCATATCATTCACTCCTTGATTTCCATTGACTGAATGTATTTTTTCTTGAGTGTGCCACCACAATACTTCAGCACCCGCTCAATAAATATATCCAGATTTTTCGTCAGTTCATCATCTCCCAGATAACCAGGAGCATAGATCAAAAGAACTGCCTCTTTTGTTGTATCCAGCACCCGCGTTCGCAACGAATCCTTGATCGGACTGCCTATCGCTCCCTGCTCATCACAGATCAAATAGCGGTCCTGCAGATCCAGGTAATTATCATCAATGGCAATATAACCATCGCCTTCTTTTCCTATCCTGCCCGTAATCACTCCGATTATCGATGCTGCATCATAAACGCAGATCGGCAGCAGAAATTCCAGAGAACACCAATTCCCAATGTCCACCAGCAGGTTTACAGAATTATATCCCTGCCCCCTGAGTCCTCTTCGCAATAAGGCTTCACTTGAAGGACGACGCCTGGTCGGGTCTATGCCTATCATCTTAAATAAATCCCTCGCCTTGCTTACTCCCGCTACTATTCCGATCGCTGTCCCTGTATATTTATTCCGATACTCCTCTCCCAGCCGTACAAGATTATAATATGGCTCTTTATCATCGCTCTGCCTCACTCCGCTAAGTTCTGCGATAGCCAGCTTGACTACGCCATTATTCTCTTCTTTTTCCATCATGAACAAATATTATCCACTCCCATAAATATGACAATATTTCTTTTCTCCGCCCACTCATTCCCTCGTTCTCTCACACCTTCGCACAAAATTCCCCACATACCACATATAAGGCGTCATCATCCGGTTCAACCTCCTGAAATTCCGGTCATACCACCAATAAAACTGCTTCGCCCACTGCTCCTTGAATTCCTCGCTCTCCGCCTTCCAGGCTGTTATAGCAGCCTCTTTCTGCGATTTTAATAATTGACTCTGCATATTTCCTGTATGATCATAATTCGCCCGCAAAAAACTGATATTACTCGAAGGACGCATATAATATATCTGCCCCCGATATGTCCCACTGACTCCCAAAAATATATTTGTCTTCGCCACCAGCCCCCGCCGGTAAATCTTCAATTGCGTAAATCCCGGCTCCTCCATCTCAAGTATTTCTGCCAGATGCTCACTCAAATACTCAAAATACGCCTCCTTCAC
>CAZAHZ010000417.1:0-2843 GCA_964485055.1 uncultured Candidatus Cloacimonadota bacterium | reverse complement strand
TCGGTGGTACACTTTTCAACCGAAATAATGGTACACTTTTCGAGTACTATGGACAGTAATGGTGGACATACAGCCGCAGGCACGAATATATATATTCAAAATCTGACAAATACTGAAGCAATCAATAGTCTGATTACTATTACGCATTTACCTTCTATATATGATAATCAGGATGTGAAGATATATACTGGAACAATTTATTTCTCAATCGAATTGGATGGTTATCTGGCATTATATAATGTTTATCTCGTGGAAAGTAACTACGTGATAACTACACCATTACCAGAGAATAATGAAGTCAGTCTTTATATTAGAGATGGTGGTATCCTGACCAGTTCCGGGGAAACAATTCTCAGAGTCTCCGTTCAAATAGACGAAAACGGGACTTTAATCAATCAGGGAAATCTTTTACGCTTTAATAATGATACTGTTAATCTTCGGGCATGCTATAATTACGGTACTATTGAATGCTATTCGGATACTTACCTAACAGGGTGCTATTATGATGAAAATATTCCTCAATATTATACTGCCGGATATTATTTGTTTCTGTATGATGACAGTGTTTTGAATATTATCGGCTCATGTTTCGAAATTGGTGATGATGCCGGAAGTGTTTGCAGCGACGGCGGGCGAATGATCCTGGAAGGTGGTGGTATAATCAATATATCCGACTCAGGATTACTCCATATCACCACATCAGATCCGGGATTACTTCCTTATAATCCGACGAAAGGAATACTAAAAATTGATGCGACAGAGAATAACTATGCGGTAATAATGGGTCATGACTTAGCTACTGGTGGTGAGGAAGGTGACAGAGTTGTGATTGACAAAACCGGGGAAATTAACGGAAATGATATTGATTTTCCGAGAGAAATTTCTTATTTAGGATTCAAGCAGAATCTTGAGACACCAGCACCGGATTACTGGCAGGGGATAAACTGGAACAGTACCGTAATTGGCGCAACAGATGATAATGGTTTTACGTTTAGTAGTTGTAATTTTGAAAAGATGAAAAACTTATATATCTGCAGCAAAGAACGAATTGACTTTAATTTCAGCAATTGTACGTTCGGCAACAATTACCGGGCTTTGAACATTATGCCAAGAAAGGAAATTGTTAATGATATTCCCATTATAACCAATAATGTTTACAGCTCAATTACTGACTGCAATTTCTACAGTAATTATTCAGGAATACTATTGCAATCTTATGATGGTCTGGAAAATACAAATGTTATTGAAGTTAGTGGAAGCAATTTCGGTAAACTGCAAAATGGAGTTGCTAATTCAGGAAACAGTTATGGTGTGATGGTAACCGGAAGTAATTCAGATGCTTATGTTTACGACTGCGGGTTTTATGATAACAGCTATGGATTTTATAGTAACAGGGCTTATTATGTATTAGGGCAGGAAGATCAACCTTCTAATGATTTCCAGCAGAATGTAAAACCGGTATATGTAAGTACAAGAGCTAATGAAAACTCTACAATATCGTATTGCTATATTAAGGATAATGAGACTAACGGAATATACGCATATTTGAATACATTTTCTGCTTTTAATGATACAATTCTTCAAAATACCGGGCATGGTGTTGTGGCAGTATCTTCAATAATAGATGACTATTTTTTCGATGAGAATTTTATAACTGATAATGGAGGTATTGAAATATATGCAACAGCAGATAATTTAGGGCAGTTGTATGGCGGACTAAATTACATTAGTGATGCAGACTATACCTATTATGCGGGTGAGCACCCGATTAAGATATGGGATGATTATCGTTTTCACGATATTTATATTCTGGCAGCAATTGACGGTTCGGGTGAGGAGATAGATGTAAGAGGAAATACAATTCCGGAAAGTAATGATCCTCTTAGATTTTATCCTTATAATTGCGATTATGTATTTGGTCCGCTGCCACCCCGAAATTCCTCATTTGATGATGGCATTATAGCTTTTAATAATGGTGATTATGGGACCGCTATACTGGAATTCAGGGATTATATCACGGAATTTCCTTATACTGGTAAAGCTTACAGCGCCCTGGCTTATCTTTATTTCTCTGAAAAAAGAGGAAATGCGGATATGGATAGTTTCAGACAGTTTTCCGACCTTTATCTGCCTTATACTGCCTGCGATACTCTATTCTATTGGCAGGATAAAGTACTTTACTCAAATTCCTATATTGAAGACAAGGAATATTCGGCTGCAATAGATTCTTTTCAGGTTATTATCGAAACTTCACCTTCTTATGATGACTCATTACAGGCTTCTATCATGCAGGGATATTGTTATATGGAATTGAATGAGCTGGGAGAACGGGGAACATTCAGAGAATGTAAGATACAAACTGCGAATATAGATGAATATTGTGAATATCTTTTGAATTGTATGGGTACATCATCATCTGATAGTGAAGGAATAATACCAGTTATTGCCAGTGCTTTCAACTATCCTAATCCCTTTAATCCTGAGACAATAATTAGTTTTGAACTAAATAAACCTGTTGACAAGCTTGAGGTATCGGTTTATAATATCAAAGGACAGAAGGTTTGGGAATATGAACTGGAAGATATGGAAAGGGGTAAACAGGAAATAATATGGGCAGGAGTAAACAGAAAAGGCAAACAAGTTGCATCGGGAGTATATCTATATAGAATCAAGGCGGATGAATGCAAACGTACAGGTAAGATGCTGATGCTTAAATAAGGATTGGTGATTAGTGACTCGTGATTTGTAATATTGAGGAGACGCGATGTTTTTTTTCTTCACGTCTCCCATTTGATATCTTAAAGGAGCTTATGATGAGATATGTTGCATTTTTTATTTTACTG
>CAZAHZ010000416.1:0-2852 GCA_964485055.1 uncultured Candidatus Cloacimonadota bacterium | reverse complement strand
GATCTGTTGCTTCTATTGTAAAATTATATTCCTGATCCTCAACAGCATTATCTATCTTTGTGGTGACAATTATCGGAACGTCATTGGTGTTTATTATTTCAATATTAAATTCAGTAAATACAATTGCAGATAAATCATCTGTAGCAGTCACCTTGACCGTTATTGTACTTACATCTTCATTTCTGGGTGTCCCACTAAATGTTCTGGGATTCGTTTCCTCAAAACTTAACCAGCTCGGCAAAGCATTACCATTGGATAAGGTAGTGCTGTATCTCAAACTGTCTCCTTCATCTACATCATTAAAAACAGAATCACCAAAAGTGAATGTAAAAAATGCGTCCTCATAAGTAGACTGATCCGATATCATATACTCTACAGTAGGAGTATCATTATAAGAATTCGAGAAAAAGTAATCTGCAGCTGTAACCCCACTTTTTTCATATCCATCGTATGCTTCTACATTCCACCAGTAGAATTGATTCTCATTTAAATTAGAAGTCGACCAACTCGTAGTGTCCGGTGTTTCATTATGATTTATTATAGAATCAACAACACTTGTAAGTTCTGAATCAGAATATATTCTAAATGAATAAAACAGAGAATCTCTTTCTGCATCAGTGCTATTTAATATAGAAAGGATTACTGGTGAAGATACAGAAATACCATTTAAAGGGGTTAGTTGGATAGGCAATGATGGAACAGAATTCATTCTAAAAGAGAGTAATGACCAACTACTCCAAACTTCCCCGCTTGCATACCTTCCTCTCAAATAATACGTAACCCCATCTTCAAGTGTATTTCCTGCATAATCCACATTATTTGCATTACTTTCAACTTCGCCAGTATCCCACATATCAATAATCGAATAGTTCTCCTGTGTAGATCCCTGTATCTGGTAGTGGGTCTGAGGTGGTCCTCCACAATTAAAAGTTATTTCAGGAACATGTGTTATAAGATGTAGTATATCTTCATCACCCCCAATATCAAAGTTGTAAATCTCCATGTCCTTCGGTGTGGATAAAGAACTCTCGAATGCTCCTAAATCTGGATTGGAACCGTTGGGATTAGGTCTGGGGTTACCTTCAATATCAGTTTCGGGCGCGCCATCGGATGTACCTACTCCAATACACCGGCTATAATCAGATAAATGATAGTCTCCATTTTCTGAATCAAAAAATGATGGAGATAATTGAATATTATTGTAAACATCGCAAGAATCTCCGTTAGTATTTATAGTTACATTATTTCCAATCCACTCATTGCAGTTATAGAAATTTCCTATTCCATTTTTCCAAAAACCGGAATAAGAAATGGATGGATCGCCGGAATTAACATATATACCATAGCAACTACCACCGTAAGGGTTTATATTGTCTGAAATAATAGAATTTGCTATGGTTGGACTGGAATTACTATCACAGTAAATTCCACCACCTTTACTGCGAGTCTTGTTACCGATGACAGCAACATTCGTTATGGTTGGATTGGAGTAAGAATTGCAATAGATTCCACCACCAGAGCTAGTGCTATTATTAGTAGATCTATTACCATTGATAATACCATTAGTTATAATTGGATTGGAATAATAATTGCAATAGATTCCACCACCATTACTAGCATTATTCCACTTGATAATAACATTTGTTATGGTCGGACTGGAGCGCTGAAAATAGATTCCACCACCTTCATTAGCCGAATTTCCGCTTATCGTTACATTCGTTATGATTGGATTTGAATAATAGCAATAAAGACCTCCGCCACTATTGGCGTGATTAGAACTAATAGTAACATATTTTAATATAGCGTCAGAGTAATCAAGGTAAATTCCACCTCCATACGAATCTGCAGTATTTCCACCGATATCTCCTCCAATAATAACATTTGCTATTGTTGGACTACTATTACTACAATAAATTCCTCCCCCTAATCTTTCACTAGCAATTCCACTTCCTGTTGAGACTGCGTATCCATTTGTAATTGTAAATCCAATTAAAATGGCAGAAGTATCCTCGCTATCACTAAATTCTACTACATGACCATTTTTATTTCCATTAATGATAGTTTGAAGAATATAAGATGTGTCATTAGTTGTTAAGAACAAAGAAGATACCGTTATTTTTTTTCCGTTAAATTTAATGTTTTCTTTATAGTTGTTAGGTTGTACTAATACAGTATCTCCGTTATTTGATAGGTCTATTGCTGATTGTATTGTCGGACATACAAATGAGGGTACATAAAGCATTGTAGTCCATTCACGAATTGTTGTATCTGGTAATGTCGTATTTGAAAAAAACTGATATTCAGTATATCCTTCATCAAAATATCCATTTTTTGAATAAGTGATATTGTAAATACCGGTCTCTAATTCTATTGTAAAATAGCCCTCAGAATTTGTTGTAGTGGTTCCTGTTAAGCTACTCGGAGCCGTTCTCTCAAAATGTACCTCAATACCAGTGTGGTCGGATTGGTTTTCTAGATATACATTGCCATCAACTGTTACTACAGCAAATGAAATTTTTGAAAAAATAATTAAACTGATAATTAAGATTAATAAACGTCTCATTTTACGCTCCGTTTCTTTTGTCGTTTAATTTTGCTTTGATTATTTTTGTGTTTTTCTCACAAATTTTTGAGCTTTTGATAACATCAATTTTACTATCATCGAGAAAATCATTTATTTACTTTTTACTTGATAAACATATTTTTATTCTAATTATTTCATAAGTTCCTGTACAAAGAACAATATCTGATCTCATTATTTTAGTCTATTAATTCGTGTAGGTTTTTTCGTGGCAGGTCTTTTATGATTTTCCGGTCTTGAGCAGTTTGTCCTATGAATAGAACAATAACAG
>CAZAHZ010000415.1:0-2873 GCA_964485055.1 uncultured Candidatus Cloacimonadota bacterium | reverse complement strand
AATCACCTGGTATTACAGCACCTTCAGGTAGCTCAAATATGGTGCATCCACAACTTGGTTCAATGTTTGAAATAATGAGATCATTACTACCAATGTTTGTTATTGTAAGTAATCTGGAAACTTGCTCTCCATATGTAACTGTTCCAAAATCAATAAAATCCTGGCTTAATGATATATCTGTTGTTTTATTTTCATCATCTTCTGAGCCATTTTCATCAGAGCTGTACATTATGATCTGTATCCTGCGTTCGCGTGCCGCAGCCCTGCTGTAAACTGCATTTCTTATGTCGTTTGGATTATCACTCACCTCTGCTGATGCTTGCTCTTCGCCTATTGGTTCCTCATGGATTTCAAGCATAACTTCTCCATCAGTGTTGGCAATTAAGTATTTTTTGAAGATGCCATTATTATATTCGTAGATGAAGTTTTTCAGGCTTGATATTCTTCTCTTTGCGAGATTGATGTTGTATTCTTTTGTATTTAATGGGCTGGTATAACCCTTTATAGTAATTTCGACTTTGCTTCCCTTTTTTAGATCTTTCAGAAGCAATCGGGCAAATTCTTTCAGACTATTGAAACCGTGTGCCACTTCATTTTCAAAAAATTCTTCGATCTCCTGCTGGGCTTGAATTTTTTCTTCCCCTGATAATCCACTGGAATATTCCTTTTTGTATTTATTTTTTAAAGAGAAATATAATGCCAAAACATTTTCGTAGTTTTTATTTGTTGTGGTTCTGGTAGTTTTTGGATCAGGTTCGTCATTATGAAAATACAATGTCAGCGGGAGAAGTTGTTTAACTGTTTGTTCGATATCAGAAGTATCAATAGCCAGAATGACCGAATCTTCAGTTTCAATCCTGTTTCTCCAATCATAGAAATACAGGTCATTACAGCATGTTTCACCTTCGATATAAAATGATCCGGGACGGTTGGAGGTAAAGTAACCTGTCGAGTCATCATAATTGATAGTAAAATACAGATCATTACAACTTGAATTTAAGGGATAACCGATATTTTCGGGATCGTTTCTTTTTCTTGGTCCCCCGCTTGAGCGGAAAATATCAAATCCACCGAATCCCATTTGCCAGTCGGAGCTGAAATAGAGAGTTCCGGTAGGATAATGATAGAAAGGTGTGATCTCATTTCCCGGAGTATTAACTGTGCGGCCGGCATTATAAGGATCATAGAACTTACCTCTTCTTATTCTTGAAAACCAGATATCCAATTGTCCCTGGCCTCCCGGTCGGTCGGAAACGAAATACAGAATATCTTCATCTCACCCTCAACAATGCATGGATGAGTAGAGGTATATCCATGCATATTGATCATGTCGTTCAGCTTTTCAGGCTTTTCCCAGCTTCCGTCTTTGTATGAGCTTTGGTATATCTCACATCTTAGCCCTGAATAGTCAATGGCACGGCATTTAGTGAAATAGGCAGTTTTGTGATCGCGGGTGAAACAGATGTTTGCTGTATGAACTTCTGCTTCATTGATAATCTGACTAAAACGAGAAGGTTTTTGGTATGTTTCATTATCAATATTGGAGGAATAAATATTCGACTGGAATAGATCCGGAGTCGCTGGAACAGATTCATCCGATACAACATATCTTAATGATGAATATACAAGCAGGCTGTCTTTGAGTTGTAAAGCGCCAAATTCAGAGTAAGGTGTATTTATTTCATAACTAAGATGCTCAATATTTACTTTGAGAGAGTCTTTTATTTTACTTTCTGCGAAGTCGCAGGCCTCAATTTCGATATTTGCTTTTTTAGAGAAATAATCCCTGTCCAACCTGTGTTTGGAATAATAATTACTGAAGGCTTCTTTTGCTTTCAGATATCTGCCTGTATTTTTAAGCATCAGAGCATAGTAGAAATTACTGAGAGGAAATTTTTCTTTTTCATCATTTCGGGCAACATATTTGTACCACTTTGCTGACTCAGCATAAGAGTTGAATAGACGGCAGGATTCAGCATATTTATAGGCAATATCAAGCTTATTTGTATCATTTTCCAGGACTTTATAATAATAGGTAGAAGCAAGATAAAAATCTCCATCCCTGAAAGCATCATCAGCAAGGTTGATATCCTCTTTTACAATCTGAGCATGGCCGGGCTGAAGAATTGCCAAAGTACTTATAACTAATATTATGAATGATTTTTTTGCTGTCATTATTTTTTACTACAAAGGAAAATATAAGGAAATCACAAAGTCACACAAAGTTATTATTTTCCCTGAATTGCTAAAAAAACAGAACATTGATTGAACTGATTTTCACTGATCATATTTTGACTAAAGTCATCATGTTGTTGTTAATCTTCATCCACTAACTAAAGTTAGTGGCAATTCATGGCTAAAGTTAGTGACAATTCAGAATAACAATAGAACAATATAACAATAGAACAATTATCTCACAATCTCTAATCTCAAAATCTCTTAATCAAATTATCAAAATATCGGACAATACATTTTCCTGATCACCTTCCTTGCATTTCTTTCACCCAGAATATAAATTAACGAAAACTCAAAACCACCTCTTAGATCCGAAGCAGTGCGCAGGTCAGAGTAATTTATATCGTATGATATTCCAAAATTGAAATGCCTGTAATCCATTCCTAATACTGCAATTACTGCATCATTATATCGCATGTATAAACCAAAGTTGACTGATGTATACTTTTCAGCTTCTTCATTGATAATAAATTTTAACATTGATCCAAACAGATACTCATAATAATTTCCCTGATTCATCAACTGAAATCCGGGTTCCAGGTCAACTTTATAGCCAATATTAAGCTGGGCTTTTCCATGTATAAGATACCTTGGATTTAAAACAATGTCTTTATTATCGAGATGCGATTGATTAGGTT
>CAZAHZ010000414.1:0-2875 GCA_964485055.1 uncultured Candidatus Cloacimonadota bacterium | reverse complement strand
CTATTTCTGGCTGATATATAAAAGGGGAATGCCAGTTTAATCTATCTAAGTGGAAGTTCACCAATTCGCAGCATGGGGAATGAACACGGAAAACAATGATTAATGGAGGATTAAAGATTAAAAATGAAAGAAATATTTGCCCCGTCCTGGAAAAAGTGATACAGGCATATCGAAACATTGGTTTGCGTTATGGTAATGGTGCTGAGGAAGATATCAAAGAGATGAACAATTCCTCCACATACATTGATGATCTAGAAAAAGCACATGAAGATTTAATTCAAGAACTGACTAAATGCGGTTACTTTTAGGGTGTATTGTAGTTCAATCTTTTCAGATTGATGTATAAAGACTTAATCTGGAAAGATTATGCTACAAAGTGAATTAGCTCCTGCCGGATAAGAAATCCGGCAGGAGGCATTCGATTCACCAGTCACCAGTCACCATGTAAAAGTATCTTTTATTTTGACATTAAAACACCCCATTGCAAACCTGCAATAAGAAATGGAGGGGAAAAATATGGATAATCATTCTCAGGACTGGTTGAAACTTGATAATGCCGCAAAGATATATCCTGCCACCTCAAGCAGGAAATCACCAGCCCAATTCCGCCTGAGCGTGAGGATGAAAGAAAATATCAATTATAATGCCATATATACTGCCTGGAAATTAATGCTTAAACGTTGTCCTTATTTCCATGTTCATTTAAAGAAGGGCTTTTTCTGGTATTATCTGCAGTATTATGATCAAACTCCCCCTATTCAATTATGGCAAAAATTCCCTGATATTTTTGAGACTCATCTTAATACTGCTGAACTTATCTGTCTCAGTATTCGAGATAACATAATATCTCTTGATTTTTCGCATGTATTAACTGATGGTAATGGCAGTATGCGGTTTTTCATGGGATTGATCTACGAATATCTTCGTCAATCAGGTTACCAGATAAAAAATCCTGATCGAATACCATCTCCGGGAGAAGAAGTTCTGCATTCTGAAATAGAAGATGCTCATCGCAAATATTTTCCTGGTAATCTGCCTAATCCTGAAACTCTCTCTGCTGCTTATTATCTTCCTGGTAAACCTGTTGAAGAATATGATTTTATCACCGGTGAGATGCTACTTTCTGATATCCTGCAATTAGCGCATGATAATAAGGTGTCGCTTACTACATATCTTACTGCGGAATATATGGACTGTTTAAAGATCATGGCAGATAAATATAAGACACTTAGAAAGTCCTCAACTATTCGCTTGCAGATCCCCGTTAATATGCGCAGGTTCTTTTACTCAAATACAATGCGTAATTTTTCACTCTATGTATCACCGGAAATTGATTTAAAACTGGGAGATTATGATTTTCAGGAGATCCTGGAAAAAGTTGATTTGAGTGTGAAGCTTCAGACAGATACTAAGGCACTGTCCCGTCAAATATCCCGAAATGTGGGTGGAGAACTAAATCCCATCGTGCGCCTTGTACCCCGGCTTTTCAAAAATCTATACCTGTCAGGACTTTACAGTCATCTGGGAGAACGTTGTTATTCTGGGATATTATCTAATCTGGGCAAGATAGATGTAGCAGCATCTGCACTCCCTCATATCAGCTCATTTGAAGTATTGGTCTTGCCGAATTATAAGATAAAAAAAGCCTGTGCTGCTTATACTTTTGCAGATAAACTGACCGTAAGTTTCTGCAGTGTAGTGCAAAATAGAGAACTGGAGCGTTATTTCTTCTCGCATTTTGCCAGTAGAGGGATAGATGTAACTATCAGGGAGTAAATATTATGAAAACATGTCCAAAATGTGGAATCAGATTTGAGGATCAAGATGGAAAATGTCCCCTTTGCGAGAAAGATGGCAGTGAAATAGAACTTCGCAAGACTGCTGCATTTACCAAAGAATTTTATTGGAGATTATACTTGATCATCACAATGGTTGCTTTATTGATAATTATAGTAATAGATTTAGTATATTCTCCTGGATTAAGCTGGTCAATAATTCCCTTTATATCGGTTTTATATATCTGGTTATCGCTCTTTTTGATCATAAAAATAAAATTAAGATCATTTATCCTGATCTTTCTGCAATGGCTGGCAACTGTTATATTGCTCGCTCTTTTTGACAAATTCATTCCGGGAAGATCATGGTTTATGGGCTTTGCTCTTCCAGCGATGATCACTTTATATATATTATTCAATCTTACCTTAATAATATTCAAGATAACGCATCTGACCATCCTGCTAAGAACGGCGTTAAACGTTATCATTGCGGGTATTAATCTTATATCTCTGGAATTGCTCCTGAATAATTATAAACACGAAACTATAGCCCTAAGCTGGTCATTAATTGCTTTCGTCTGTATCTTACTACTCAGCTTCTTCCTAATATACTTAGATAATAAAATTAAACGAAGCGGTGAAGAGCTAAAGAAATATTTCCATTTCTAAATGGTGATTTTGCCGTGACTATTGTGCCCCGTCCTGGAAAAAGCGATACAGGCATATCGAAACATTGGTTTGCGTTTTGGTGATGGTGCTGAGGAAGATATCAAAGAGATGAACAATTCCTCCACATACATTGCTGATATAAAACAGGCACATGAAGATTTAATTCAAGAACTGACTAAATGCGGTTACTTTTAGCATTCAAACTGCACTGGCACCCACGAAGACGTTCACCCAGGATTTCACATCCTATTTCAAAAGTAATATCTTCTTCGAATTAATTTTTTCCCCAGCCTTCAATCTCACCAGGTAAATTCCGGATGCTACATGTTTGCCGGAATCATCATTTCCATCCCAGACCGCCGTATTAATTTTGAATTTTGTCCCGATTTTATCGGGATGAATTTTGAATGAACGGATGTGTTGACCTTTCA
>CAZAHZ010000413.1:0-2912 GCA_964485055.1 uncultured Candidatus Cloacimonadota bacterium | reverse complement strand
ACTTTCCTATTTACCCCGACGCAGAGCGTCGAGGAATTCTTTTGATTAAATAATAGTACTTGTTAAGAATTTATTTATTTGATAAACCTGCTAACATTAAGGATGTTTTTCTAGCAATGTACTTTCCATAAGGATCTTTCACTTCATAATTGAATTCTTCAGTGATATCATTATCATATTCCGTAAAGAAAAGACCTCCAATTAATGGTAATATTCCATATTCAAAATAACCTAATTCAATCCAAGTTCTATCAAATTCAGCCTGTACACATTTGTAAGTCATTTTATGGCTTTTTGTAATTATCGGTTTAAGAGTTTTATTATCATTTACGATAATGTCAGTGTAAAAATCCACATAATATACGTATCCATGCCATGCTGGAGTAAAAATTATAAAACCAGGCCAACTGATGAAGAAATTTGCCCAGCTACCTCTATATTTAGAATTAATTTTATATTCGATTATATAGTCAACTGGATTATTCTGATCAATTTTATAGGGATATTTTAGAGTAATATTCGGTTGTAGATGTAGTTCGCTTAAGATCGATTCTAACAAAAATTCAGTTTGAATTTCTGAGTCGGATACTATCCCTATTGTTATTAACTCATTATTATAACTCATGGGCGAGGTATATCTATTGAGATTCTTAACTTGGAGGTTATGTGAGCAACTAACAATAAATAACAATAAAACAGACAAAACAACAAGATTACGTTTTCTTACTTTCATAGAACATCCCCTTTAGATTTTTATATGACTATATTCGACATTTAACATTTTAATGTCAAGAATAAATTTAGACCACACATCCCCTAAATTAGATACTGTTCAACATCACGCCACTCCCTCTAACAACTTACGCTTTATAATATCAATAACATTGCCCACTTTCACGTTTTCTTGACATAACCTGGTTAAATTTATCTTAGCAATAAAGCACTTTTCAAACACTATGAAAAATCTGACTCCCCTTCTTTCTTCCCACCTTTACAAAATCTCCCCTTTATCCTTTCACAATGTCTATCACTCTTCGCTTTCATGCTGATTAACTATCGTGACTTCTTTCAGCCCATCTACTACGAACAGCATCCTGTTCAAAATAAGACGAAGGGCGATATTATATCGCCCTTCAAAATATCAAAAATTAATCAAACTTAAATCTTATTCAACATAATCACTTAACTTACTAGAGCTTATATTTTTAAATTCCAGAGAATTATTATCAATTACTTCTGGCTCTAACCACATCCCTTCTGATTCTTCTACTCTTTCTCCTGCCCTGGTTGCAGGTACTACATAGATCCTAATTCCCCAATCTGCATCAGTGAAAACAATATTTGAACCATCACCACAGAAACCACTCCTTTCTGAGCAATATGAACCTAAATCAACCCCAATATAAGGACCAACTGAAGAGAGACATTCTACGGCAACAAAAAATTGTGAATTGTTGAAAGAATTATCACTCTCAATTTCATGATCATGCCATCCTGTTGATTGAGAAGTACTTGAATCAAGATTGAACCAATTTACAGAACTTGCTGGGCGATAATATCCATTGTTATATTGATCGTCATCCTGTCCAACTATTGCAAAACTCTGAGAACCTTCATCTACATATACTTTTACTTTTGTAATACGACAAGCATCCCAATCTGATGGTTTTGTAAATCTTGTCCATATTTGGTAATCTAAAGCACCAGCAGTAATACGATTTTCCATACTGCCATCATCATAGTTTAAGTATGTTTGCTCGATTTTTACTTCCGTGTTTATGTCTTCATCACTACACCCAACGATTGCAAGTAATAACACTATTGTTATAACTTGAACAATCACAATAATTCTTTTCATAAAAACCTCCTTGAAATTTAAATAAATAAAACCCTTTTACACATCATAACTTATTTATAATAAATAAATTAAACCTTCTATAAGCAACCTAATTACCCCTAATTGACAAAAATATTGTCTTTTGTCTTACGGGATGATTAATCAAAAGGCTACCTAATCTAAATTATTGTTAACCCTCATTAAAATATCTGGATGCCTGTTATTCAATTGAGAAAAACACTTAAGTCTTTGAAGTTACAGTTCTATTTTATAACAAATCGCCGAACATTATCCTCAAGATGTTGACTATAAACTTCATAACTGAACACACCCAAAATCACTTATTCACTTATTAAGAACTATTACTATTCAGATCTCCAAAAATCTGCATCAGTAATGTTTGTCGAATGTAGCAATTAATTTGTGTTCAAATTTATTGTCAAGAAATATTTGTTGCAATATAAAATAAAAGGGGGAAAACTGCTCTACAACATGCTATCCTATCTAACAACTTACATTTTATAATATCGTTAATATTCCACTCTTTCACGTTTTCTTGACATTTCCTGGTTTAATTTATCATATCAATAAAGTTATCTCAAAATGCTTGTGATTCCTGACTGCTTCATTTTAAAATAACAAATATATCTGGGAAATATAATAATATTTAGATCTGACAGTAATAATCAAGGGAAATACTCCTTATTCTTTACACACTGATATCACCCTCAAATTCTCTTTCTGAACTCGTCTCTCTAATAACCGCCCCACTCCCCCGGCAATTGAGAAGCTTTGAAGAAGAAATAGAGGATAACAACTTAAGGAGTCTCTGAGTGCTTAAAAAGGAGGTGATGAGGAGCTGGCAAAGGTTTACCAAGAAACAAGGGTAATTATTAGAGCAGAGTGTTATTCATGGTTTCCAGAACATTTATTAATATGGAAATAATCTTGAATGCGAGCTGTTGCTTGCAGTTCCCAGAGAATATGACACTATTTAGTCAAACCTGAAAAAGAGTAAAATCAGGCATCCCCCCGGAATTAAAAACATGGCTGACGCTAAGTGGACTTGCACCGC
>CAZAHZ010000412.1:0-2913 GCA_964485055.1 uncultured Candidatus Cloacimonadota bacterium | reverse complement strand
GATTATCTTTAAAGAACTTAGAGTATCCTATGGTCATATGACACTATTTCATCAAAAGTATTTTTTTATTAAGACAATCTTCTCCATTGTTTATTTGCAGGAAGTATATTCCAGTAGAGCATTGCTTATTATTTTTATTTTTTCCATTCCAGGTGATGTTGCCGGATTCTTTGGTGATGGGTAAAGACTGCACTTTTTGCCCTTTGAGGTTGTAGATGGCAAGATGGCAGTTATCTTGCAGTTGCGTCAGGTTCCAGGAAATATTTGTTTCGGGATTGAATGGATTGGGGTATGAGAAGAGGCTGGCAGAGGTAATTTCGATTGCATCAGGTTCACTGGCATTACAGGGGAAAGAGAGTTTCTGGGCATAATTATCATAGCCGTACATGGGGAAAGTATATGGTTCATCATAGTGATTTACGGAAAAGATAAAATACAGGGCATCAGCAGATGCGGTAATCTTTACTTCAAACGCAGAAACGACATAATAATCTGGTCCGGGCATATCAGGGACAAGATTACCTGCAATGTCATAAACACAGATACCAGCATTCTGGTCGAGAAAAGATATATCTGAAAAAAAGATCAAATAGCCGGAATTAAGATAAATATCGGTAAACTCATAACCATTAATTTCTGGAAAAGCGACCAGTTCATTTCCCAAAGGTTCACCTTCAATAGTCATATAGCGGAATAAAGGTTCAGTCAGCGAGCCGCACCTGATAGCGATAAGGTCGTTTTCTTCATCAACCAGCAGACCTTGAACATGTGTAGTGCCATTATCAATTAAGATGGGGGGATCGTTATATAGTTTTTCTCCTGCGGGAGTGATCACCTGTTTTTTTATCTGCCAGTCGTCATTTTCACAGTACACCCGGTATTTCACCAGCCCCAGGTCAGAGATAAATTCATAATAGGGATTGAGGAAAATATCATCATCTTCATATAGCAAGACAGATTCCTCCCACATCAGGTTGCAGTTTTCATCCCAGCGGTTAATATAAATATCATGATCCTGTGAACGAAAAGTAAAATAACTGCCGGTGTAGGAGACGATCCACATATCTTCGGGAATATCCAGATATACACCACCTGCGGGTAATAATATTTCGCCGTTATCTATTACTTGACCGAAGTAATCTGGCAAATTCCCGCCATCAAAAAAAAGATATTTATCTTCTGCCATTTTAATAAAACGGGGGAAAATTTCCGACCATTGCAGGTTAAAAATAAAAACTGGTTCATCCCATTCTATATAAGGTTCTGAAGCAGTATTAACTTTTGTGAGATAAAAATCACAACCATTATTAATATCGCTCATTAGAATAAAATAAGCACCATCATCAGTGGCATCCACAAAGGAAATAAATTCATATCCTGTATTAGTCAGAAAAGTATGCTCAGGAAGCAGTATGTCACCGGAATCACTTAAATACTGCAAATTCAATATAGCATCTTGGTCACCATACCAGTACACAATCTTATCATCCATTTTATAGCAGCCATCCCAGGGCTGATACTGCCAGTCATGACAAATTATTTCATAAGAGTCGAATTGCAGTTGTCCGTCATTATGAACGATCTGATAGACGATTTCTTGATCATAAGAATAATATCCACTTTCCCAGAAAATGAAAGTATCTGAGCCATTATTTTCCACTTTGTAATAAAAACTACTAAAAGAAAACCAGCCATCATCAGGGCTGACCAGTGTACCCTCTGCATCAAATTCTTTTATAGAGAAGTAATCTTGAATAATAATATTTCCACCAGATTTGAACATAACCTTTTGCAGAGATGTATAGGGAATCTGCACGGATTCCGGATCAGTGAGCATTTGCCAAAAATTATCATATTTGCCTATAAAGGCAGTGCTGTCTTGATCAGATAAAATCACATAGACATTGTCCTCAACAAATTGCAGATCATAAAGGTTCCTGTTTGCCTGGGTAGAAATAACTTGCGGTTCTTCAAAAAGTAAAGTACCTGATGTTAATAGTGTATTGCTCAGGATATCAGTGCCATTCTGCCAGCATAATAAATAATCATCACCGGTCATTTTGCGAATGATCAGGTTTGACTGATCCATCTCTCCGATGAATAATCCCTCGTCCGGGTATTGCGGTTCACCAAAGACATTTAAAATCTGCACATAAGCTCCGGGCTGCGTTCCTGTAGCGATATTTTTAAATAATACCAGTTCTCCGTCATTGTTAAGAGTAAAACTGACTTCGGGAGCATAATTATGAATATCTCCAATAAATATACCATTCTCCCAGCCGGCAATCAAACAACCGGAACTATCATAATGCCATGCTGTCAGGTGCTGATAATTTTTTAAGATCACGTAAAAGCCGTTATCACCGTCTGCAAGTAACCGGTAACAATCATGGGAAACAGGTTCAATCTCAATTCCGCTGTCACCCCATAATTTATTGCCTGCAAAGTCTAATTTCTGCACAAAATTGTTTGTTATTTCATAACCCTGATTCCAGCATTGCCATAAGAGCAGGATCGTTTCATTATCACTGATAGTAACAAAGGCATTTTGTGGAAAGAAGGAGGTACAGGTTTGAATTATCGGTTCAGCCCATAAAGTACTTCCATCTCCCGAATATCCCTGTATCTTCACAACCAGAGGATCATCAATATCTTCCAGCCAGCAGTAAAAGGCAATATCTCCGGCAAGTGCCATATCACCAAAGAAGGCACTGTGACTGGAGGCATATTCTATGCCATCACCCCATTCCAGTTGCCCGTAAAGATTGAATACAAATAAAATAAAAAGAACAATAATTAACTGCTTCAAAATTATCCTCCTTCTTTTGAGCACCAATTATCAACACATTTAATCAACTTCAAGTAAAAATATAGTTTTATTGTCAACAAAAATCCGGGAGCTTTGAGATCAAA
>CAZAHZ010000411.1:0-2916 GCA_964485055.1 uncultured Candidatus Cloacimonadota bacterium | reverse complement strand
GCTATTTTCTTAGTTATGATTATTTTATTGATGCCAAGACTGATGATGCTTTGAATAATATCATCAGTGAATTTTCCCTGATGATCACTAAAATTGTAAAAGGTTCATGACATTGAAGCCTGCCTGAAAGGAAATATTATGAATCGTAGATATTATGAGAGACTTATTTTTAATAGAATTGAAAAATTCTATTCTGAAAAAAAGAGACTTTTAAATCCTCCTCCCGATTATAAATGGGATTTTGATGACATTATTTCTGTTGATCAATCAAAATTTTCGCTCTTTGATAGTAAACTCATTGACTTCCTGAAATTAAGCGAATACAATATCTATATTGACGCTTTCTATACCAACGAATTCAAACAAAACGCCTTAACTCTCGATATTCTCTTCGGAAATCCTCTTTTTAAAGCTGTAACTAATGACTTGAATATCGTTGTCCTGGATTATATCTTTAAACCGGAAATTATTAAAAATTTCGTTGTCTTCAGTGTTAAAAAACAAAATCAGTTCATCTTCTCTAATGATAACTATAATTATATCTTATATCTCGACAGCCAAATGATACCCCCATTCCTTGATACTAATAAAAGACTGGTTTCCTTTTGTAAAATTCTTGTGATTATTAGAAATTATCTTAAACGCTACTGGCATCAAATTGCTTTCTTCAAAACTGTTGATCTGATTGTTAAGCCTATATTAACTATGCCTTTGCATTATTATTACATCTCATCTCTCATTCAGGAACTGAATATCCTTAATAAAAAAAATGATTATCTTAAAGTCTTTTTTTTAAAAAAGAAAAACTATTCCGGTTTACCGGTCATTTTAGCCGAGATGCCGAATTGCTTTTTTAATCAGTATTTCCCGATTGATTCCATGAATTCCTTGCTCTCAGATCTTGATCTCGAATTTCAAAAAATGACTGTCTGCTTCAGCTCCATTGGAATAAATAAAACCTTACCTGTCGAAGATTTCCGTCTTAACGTCTTTAAGCAGATCATGATGGAAGTTGAACAGGAATTCCCTCCTGCTGATGAAACTAAATTCATCTCTAATTATATCTGCGGTTTGATTAAATCTCAAAACCATGATAGTATCATGAAAATGAAGAGGATTATTTCGAAATGGCTCAATTTCTCTAATTAAATATCTGAAGGTGATTATGGAAAAATGCACTAATCTGAAAGGACTGGTCTGTCTGGAAATTAAACTTATTGAAAAATATATTGCTAAATGCGATTTTGCTGTCACCGATAGAAATACCGCTGCTTCCGAATTCGTGACTAAGTATGCCTGGCTGGTCAAAGACATCTTCTGCAATTCCATCTGCGAATACAGAAATGAATGTAAAATAAAAAAATTGTAAATTCTCTTGCCTTTTCATTATAATATAACAAAAAGAGGTTAACTCATTCAATGAGCGAAATTCTTAAGTATGGCAGGGATCAATATGCAGAAACTATGGTTGATATTGCTCGTTTTTTCTGGCAGCGTACTGTTCGCCCAACCCCGGAATTCAATTGATTTCAATATCATTGATTCTTCAGTCAATCCCGGTGATAATTTCTATATGTTCTCCTCAGGAAAGTGGTTTGACAATAATTCTCTCCCGGATGATTTCTCCAGGTTCGGCTTCTTCGATATTGCCGAAAGCCACACCAGTAAAGAGCTTATCAAATTAATGAAAGATTATGCTGACGACAATCCTGCCCAGAACATCATCTCGGAATTCTTTGCCTCCGGCATGGATACTATCAATATTGATCTGGTGGGAGTTTCTGCTTTATCTGATCAGTTTGCGATTATCAATTGGATTTCAGACCCTGTCCAGCTCTCTGAGGTGCTGGCATATTTCCAACTTTCAGGTATCAATCCCTTATTTGAAATTTATCAGCCTGCTTATTGGGATCTCAGGGGTACGCATTATCTTTATCTAAGGCAAACCAGCCTCACTTTGCCGGGTGCTTCCTACTATGTGGAAAGCCGCTATCAAGGCATCAGAGATTCGCTGGCTGCTTATATAAAAGACCTGTTCTACCTCACTTATTCCGAACTGGAAGATATCGAGCACTATGTCAATATCATCATGGATATCGAAAGAAAACTCTCTCTTAAATCGCAATCATCCCTGGAATTGAGCCAGTCATTCCATAACTATCATCTTTACACTAAAAAGAAATTGATCAAAAAATTCCCGAACCTGCACTGGAATCAATATTTCCCCATTTTGCAACTGGATGCTCAAATGGCTGTTATCGGGCAACCTCAATATTTCGCCGAAGTTAATAAGCTCATCGCAGAAACCTCGATTGATGACTGGAAAATATATCTCAGGTGGAGATTGCTGGATAGTTCCGCCAGATATTTATCAACTGAATATTCCCAAAGATACTACGAATTCCAAAAACTCATTAACGGCTCAAAAGCCCCTGATAATCGTGATTTATTCGTTATGAACAGCATCAGCGATTGCCTGCCACTCCTCACTGGTCACTTATATGCTCAAAAATATTTCAGCAACACCACGCTGCAGGAAGTTTCCCAGATCATCACTAATCTCAAAATTGCCTTTAAGAACCGCATCAGCCAAAAAAACTGGCTATCTGCTAATACAAAACAGAAAGCCATTCAAAAGATTGATAAACTCACTTTTAAGATTGGTGAACCTGAATTCCCTGAATTTGATTATGCAAAATTGCTGATTATTCCCGATAATTTCGTTCAAAATATATTCAATGCCCGAAAACTGGAAAATCTTCGTAGAATCAGCTTATGTGGATCAATAGTATCCCCGGGAGAATGGACGGTTTCCGCTCATTCCACCAACGCCTGGTACAGCCCTGGCAGAAATGACATCACGCTCCCGGCAGGATACATTAATCAGTTATTCAGCCCGGAAAATGATCTTCCCTG
>CAZAHZ010000410.1:0-2930 GCA_964485055.1 uncultured Candidatus Cloacimonadota bacterium | reverse complement strand
AATGTTCAGACAATTTTTCAACTAAATATAGTCGTAATGAAAATCAGTGATTATGGTTAGAAGAATTAGGACCAAGGCTCCGATAATCCTTCCATAAAACTATAAAATTATTTTCCTCCGGTGATTCAGCAGCCGAAAGCCACTGACCGCAATAGTCATAACAAATTATCAATCCCTCATCAGGAATGCCTTCCAAAAGCTGACCATCTGCGTCAAATCCTTTAAATGTAACCAGATACCTGTAATCATTACCTGTCTGTAAACAGTAGAATAGATAGATTTTATCATCATTTGCGATCATCTGTGTCCAGTTGATCCCCTGAGAATCTATCCACAACAGGCTTTCGTCCCACATCATCTCACCTATATAATTGATCTTATCCAAAAGTCTCTGGTTACCGCAAATACCTATTCTTTCCACATAAAAACACTCATCATCCATAGCAATAGCTAGATAATTATCAGATTCATAAAGTAATCTGCCATCTGTTCCCCATAAGAAATCTCCCTCGTTAGAAAAGTAATATCCGTAAATACGTTCAAAACCCACATCATCTTTCTAACAAGAATGATTATTCCCAAATGGGTTTCATGTACAAAAAACCTATAAAAATGATCAATTACAGGAGTTTGAAGATAATTCCCATTCCAGTCGGGATCAATATTACCCATCCCGTCAAATTTCACTATTCTTATCCTGTCTTCATATTCCCATACCAGAAAATCACCACTCAGTACTTCTTCAGGATAAGTAACCGCTGTTGCTCCACATATACTTACTGCTTCCTGCCAGATAAATCCCTGGCTATTCAGCTTCTGCATACGCCATACAGCTTGTTCTATTATTTCATTATCCGGCTCATTCCAGATCAATCCCATCCCGTCAGCTTCCGGTCTGAAGATCATACTATCATATTCGCAGCCATTCTCCCAATCGGTTATCAGTAATCCTCCATCTCCAAACATCAAATCACCATTCATATCTACTGCCTGAATCCCTGAATTGTGATCCTGATTATCCGATGTAGAAACATTAAAAGTTATATACAATAATTCTTCTTCCAGGTTAAAAGCACAATCACAAATCGAATATTTCAATGATGACTGATCCAGCAAAGGAAGTCCCTGCTCTGCAAAAAGTCTGTTCCCGTTTTCATTCTCCAGGATCTGGCAGCGAATTTCTCTTCTTTCTCCGATTGTAACTTCCCAGGTTACTGCTGTGTAATCTTCACAGCAAACCATTTTTTCCGAATCAAAACCCAGGTTGTTCAGTGAATACACCTCGCATCCTTGCGGTTCCAGAAGCATTTCACCTTCACTGGTTACTGTCTGCAATGTTATCACGTCGCGTGTTTCTGTGGCATCAGTCCAGAAAAATCCGGCTGAATCATCCTCCTGTACGCAGATACATTTATTTCTAAATGCACTATCCTTAATATCTATCTCATACCCGCTGTCACCAAGTAATACTTCTCCTTCAGAATTTACTCGCTGAAAACAAAACCATTCGTTATAATCAAAAGTATAGTTCCAGGATACCTATAATCCCCCATTGTTGTCTGTCACAATACAAAAATATGAATAATTTGATATATTATCACCAATTATAAGGCCATCTTCGCCCCATAATGGTTCTTCACCGACCACAATTTTCTGTGCCCGGGCAAGATTACTTTCCGACCACACGAAAATATATCCTCCATCACTTGAAGGTTTGCAGCTGTAATAATCTCCTGCCCCTCCTGGTATTGAAAAAACTGGCTCCGGCGATTCAAAAAGCAGTTGTCCCGCCTCATCAAGTCCTGTTAACAGGAAATTGTGATATTCACTATAAAGGATATAATATTCACCTGGTTCGTGTAAAAAGATCTGCCAGTTCCAGACATTGAAAGGTAACTCTATTCCATTATTTCCCCATAATACTTCTCCTGCGCTTGTGCAACGCTGAAAGACTCCATAACCTAAATCCCAACTTATCCAGGCAATAACCAGTCCCCCAAATCCGTCTGATATTACTGAAATAGGTCCTACATCGAAGTTTGTAAAGATCACGTCCCCTCCTTCTGACCAGCCGGGACATGCATTGCCTTCGCTATCAAGGTAAATTCCACATAATTCCTGAGGCCAGTCAAAAACATGCCAGACTATAAACGCCCCGCCATCATTACCTTCAATGATCCAGAGCTGAGATGAATCGCTAAACTGCACTTCAACTTCAAAACTCAAGCCCTCTTCTCCCCATAATTTATTACCCCATAGGTCGATTTTCTGACAGTTAACCTGGATTATCTCCCCTGTTTCCAACCAGCATACGATTACACCATCAGCCACTTCCCGGGTGATTATATTACATGGTGATATTGAGAATCCAGTGTTTAATATTACCGGTTCAAACCAGGCATTAGTTGCCTCGGAATGTAATTTCATGGCTTTCACCTGCTGTCTTTCACTAATCGCATCACTCCAGACATTCAGAAAATCCCCATCTGATAATGCCTGTGCTCCTTCATCCCAGCAAAGATTATTTGACTTGTAAACCAATGCTCCGCTCTCATTCCAGCAGATATCACCGCTTAAATTAGTGGTGACTACAATAAAAATTACTAATAATAAACCGCATCTCATTTTTCCTCCTGCCAAAAATCAATGATGTCTTCTCAAAATGCAGATTCTTTCTTTATTATCTTACTATGAAATATCACATATATCAAATTTATATATATTCTTCAAAAATGGCAAGTTTTTTTACTCGAGCATCAGAGCGAACGCTGTGAGTTTCCAGCAGATTGATTTTATTGTAGATTAGCCAAGGATGATTATGCTACGGATACTTTGTTTTGATTTCGGCTTAAATGAGTTAGGGAATAGGACTTATGGGTCTTATAAGACTTATATTTTAAAAAATGATTATAAAACATAAAGAACAGCGC
>CAZAHZ010000409.1:0-2933 GCA_964485055.1 uncultured Candidatus Cloacimonadota bacterium | reverse complement strand
GACTATCGGTATTATTATTGATCCTGATCCTGCCACTGATATTTTCCAGTATGCCTCCTTTTTCGATCTCTATATCCCGCCGGAAAAGAGACCTGCCTTTGCTGCATAATCTACCACTATCTGTGATCTGTAATTGAACATCACCTGCCTGTGTACTAATATCATAACTGCTGGGAAAAAGGTCAAGAATTTCCAGAAGAAGATCGCCATCTACTAAAATCGAAAACCATGCCGTGCCACTTCCCAGTCGAACATCATGATCACTGAACGCAGAATTGATGTGACTTACAGTAAGATTACTGTTTAATTCATTCCCGGTATCCCCGAGATCATGGACCCATATATTGTAGTCATAATCAGCAGTTCCTCCATAACCAGTGAATTCTGCTTCCACTTCATCTTCTATTTCCATATCATCAGCATATACATAGCCAGATGCTACGATCTCTGCCGGATATATGCTGCCTGATTCCTCAAGCAGCTTCAATTTTTCTGCTGTTAATTTGCCACTTGTTACCAGCAATCCTCCTTCTTCGATGTTCAGGTAAGTTGTTTGCACATTAGCATTATTCGCTATCCTCAATATTCCACCACGAAATATATTGATGGTATTGAATACTATTATGGAATTACTCCCAAATCCTGTTATCGTTGTATCCATTCCTGCCGTGACATTTAGTGTATCATCTCCTATTATGTAATAATCATGGATATTTTCATTCAGAAGGCGAAAATTATCATTCCTGTAAACCAGAGTGTCACTATCGAATACAGACAGCGTATATTTAGGATGCTTCATCAGTCTTTCAAAATTTGCGGTGGCAAAACTATCCGTAACTGCCTCTCTGGCATAAGAATTCAGGTAAATCCAGTAATTCGTTTCCAGTTCGCATTGATAATGAATATTTATGCTGTCTATTGTAGAAAATTCTATCACATTTGGCGGTGTATCCATAAACTTGGAATAACCATATTCCGGATATAAGGGATAATACTCTTCACCAGTATAATATAGCGGTGAAAAACCTAACTGACCTTCGGTAAGACTTCTGACCCATGACCATAAACAACCCTGCTCATCTCCAACTACAAGATTTACTCTGTCTTCTATTGTATAAAACAAGGCTGGGGTTCCATAGGACAGATGTGCCCAATTTTCATATTGAAAATTATCATGAACATAATCATTCTGGGGAAAAAGCTCTATAGGCTTCATGAATTGCCAGTTTAACGTTGAATTATTAGGTATTTCACCAGTATAATAGTTTTCATTGTTGTACGGGTCAAAAAGTGTAGGAGTATAATTATTTATGGAAAATATACAGTACTGCTCTAAATTCTTTTGTATAAATATACTGTGATTATTCATCAGGCGATATAGATTGTTTCCTGTATGATATTCTTCTTTGTTATAGTTGATTATATCCTCACAATCTATTGGTGCAGTTTGCCCGTAGCCTGGACAAAGTTTATCATATTTATCTTCATTTCGTGATATTATTATCTCTTTCTCCATTCCTGCTACATTTACATTCTCTATTTCATCTATTTCATCTACTAACTCAATATCAAAATCATATATCCAGGCACCTTCGGCAATTCTGCCATTGACTGGTATTCTGTAAATCGCTTCTTCCGTATTAATATAAAAATGTCCGTCCTCACTTATGGTCGGTTGAAAATAACACATTGTTGGACTGCCAGGGAGATAATCATCTGAATATATTGTTGCTCCAATTTTCCTGAAAATTTGCCCTTCCTTACTTACTACTACAATATTAGGCGGAGATTCATAATCCATTGCCACAGATGACATGAAATAGTCACTTCCAACAGGTAATGACATCCCTTCAATAATATCCGGTTCAGTTGCTAATAATCCACTAGTAAGAGTAACATAAAATACATTCCAGATTCCTGGTATTATCAGATAGTTTCCTGATGCTTCTTTGCATAATAATGGTGTTGCCATATATTCATATCTATTGATGCTGATTGCAGCTCCTGCATTTTTTTCAATTGCACGTAAATTGTGATAATGTCCTGAGGTATCATCAACTTCCATTGTTTCTACATCCACAGCAAATAGCATGCCTGATTTAGTTAAAAGATACAGTATTCCGTATTCTTCATTTAAAACCGGACTTGCCCAAAAGCCTTTCTGCCCATCTAATCTGTATCCCGCTTCCTCTGGGCTATTCTCAAAATAATCTGCGATATAAGTCGAATCATCCGCATCATAGGCTTTTAGATAGCCATAAGTACTATCATTAAGCACTATCTCTGTATAAATTGCTGTTACTCCCATCACGCCATTGATATAATTGATCTTCCACAATTTACTGTGTATTCCCGCTACATCACCATCTAAACAATCCGGCGCAAGACCGAATGTTGCGATATAAATAGTATTACTGGGTCCTTCCCGCTCGGTTGACATTGCCGGACAATTCCTGACCCTGTCTTCTAAATTTAACATACTCGTGTCATAATAACCCCCATCACCACACAATAAACCGATACCCATTACGACTAATAATAATAATGACAGCTTCTTTATCTTTTCCTCCAATTAAATATTCAGATTCTGTTTGATAAACAGTACCTGTATTTATATTGTTGCATCAGTATTCAAATTCGGGAGCAATGAACTGCATTTTTTTTATTTTTTTTTCTCAGTAGTATATAATTTGGATTTTACAATTAATATAAACCCGCCTAAGACGAGAAAAAAAATAATATCCCTTTACAACGAAAAGCACTAATAACACGAAAAAAAGAAGAAAAGAATATAGAATAATCGAGTTTTTTAAGCTTAATAATATTTTATACTTTCTCATGTTATTAGTAATTAAAATTCATTGGTTTATTTTCTTAAAGAACAAATTATCATTGCCTCTCCGTTTTAATCCGCGATATCTGCGTTCTATTCC
>CAZAHZ010000408.1:0-2947 GCA_964485055.1 uncultured Candidatus Cloacimonadota bacterium | reverse complement strand
ATAAAGCGTAAGTTGTTACAAGGAGTGGCGTGATGTTGAACAGTCTCCGGAGAGGGGGTATGCGTAAAATTAAATTAAACTTGACGGAATAAATGATCAATAGTAATAGAAACTATTAAATTAAAGGAGGTTACTTAATGAATCTTGAAATTAAAAACCTATTCGAGGATTCTAAAACTATCGCCAGAATACAAAAGAAATTACCTGAACTTTTCCAAATAGCAAACCTTGAAAGTATGCGTGCAGGTAAAGTCGGTATGGAAGTTGGTTCAATCCGAGAGAGGATAATTGTCTCATTCTTTATATATAAATTTGGTGAACAAAATATCGACTCAAATATTCCAATAACAGAACCAGAAATGGACGTTAAAATTTTTAATGACCCAATTTCAATTAAAACCAAAACTGGTACTAACTATAGCGGAGTCAAGTTAATTTGGACAGTAGATGCTCAAAACGCAAAAACCTTTATGGATAGTTACTATCCATCAATGGATATGATTTTCGTTCAGATAAACTGGGACAAACAAGGCGCTATCTATTACTTACCATTAGAAATTCAAAGGGAAGTTTTTGACACAATTGGAAAGGCAAAATATATTAAGCTACCCAAAGAAGGAACCAACCCAAGAGGAGTTGAGATAATGGAAAATGCACTAAAGCAAATATGCGAACATAATAATGTATATAAGATTCCTATTTATTGGATCAAAAGTCAAATAGATTTTAATCAATTTGATAGATGGGTAGATTTATGGGCAAAAAACTAAAAGGTAAAACTGGAACTACAACAAGTACTTTTGGTAGCCCTGGCAGAATTAATCATGATTCCTCTCAATTTTACAATTCCAGATTATATGAGGGATTACACTCAAAAGTCTCAATCAACGAAAATGAAAATGCTTTACCACAAGAAATACTAAATCACCACTTCTGTCATAGTAGTGAATCAATGTTTGAATTACCAGATAATTCGGTACATTTAATGATTACTTCACCACCATATAATGTAACCAAAGCTTATGACAATGATTTGAGTCTGAATGAGTATCTAGCTCTTTTAAAGTCAATTTGGCAAGAGACTTTCCGTGTTCTTTGTACTGGAGGCAGAGCTTGTATAAACATCGCCAATCTAGGTCGTAAACCATATATTCCGCTACATAGCTATATAATAAGAGACATGGTAGAAATTGGTTTTCTAATGCGAGGTGAGATAATCTGGAACAAGTCAACTAGCGCAAGCCCATCCACGGCATGGGGTTCCTGGCTTTCCGCTTCAAATCCTGTATTGAGAGACATTCATGAATACATTTTGATATTTTCAAAAGGTAGTTACTCGCGTAGTAAAAAAGAGAAGGTTAATACTATTACGCGTGATGAATTTCTGGAATATACTAAAAGTGTATGGACATTTTCTGCTGTGTCTGCAAAAAAAATAGGGCATCCAGCTCCTTTTCCTGGAGAACTCCCAAATAGGCTAATCAAGTTGTATTCTTTTGTCGGAGATGTAATACTTGATCCTTTCTTAGGGAGCGGGACCACAAGTTTGTCAGCCTTAAAAAATAAACGTAATTATGTTGGATATGATACTGATGAAAGTTACATACAATTAGCCGAAAAACGTATCAGAGCAGAATTTGACCAACTGGTAATTCCTCTTCATTAATATCTCTAAATATTTAAGGGATTTTCAGGTTCCGTAAATTCTATGAGCTTCCACGTTTTTTTTTTAAATATAACTATTTCTATTGCTTGTATTTGCAATTTATTCTAAATATGAAATTGGCAACTCATAAAAACTTCGGAGTAAGTAATCAAATAAATAATATGAACTCTAATATCACAATTCAAAAGATAGCTAAAGAAGGTAATAGATGAATATTTCGGAGAAGGAGAGATTAGTGTTCGGTCTAACAGAGTTACTGATTCAAACAAAAAAGATAAAATAATTGACTGATGATGTAATACTTTTGTTTGTGTGATACAAATAATATCAGTGATGGAATGAAGGGATATAACGAAGATGAGAAAATGAGAAAGTGAGAAGGTGCGAAAGTTTGAAGGTTTGAGGGAGTGAGGGGGAGAGAGTGAAAATGAGAAGGGGGGAATAATTGAAAATTGAAAATGTAAAATTGAGGAGTCGTTAGTTGTTTGCCAAATGAAATTGAAGGTTTGAAAATCAGAAAGTTAGAAGGTTTAAAGGTTAGTAAGACGGAGATGTGAAGATATTGAATGCTTTGAATAAAAAAGGTAGATAATTACGCAGGTTTATGGCGCAATGCTTATCATGAGCCAGGGGTTAAATTTCCATCGTTATAATTAGCGGGAATGCAGGTTATAATGGGAATGTAAAGATGTTTAACCGCGAATAGGCTTCAAATATTACGCCTTATCAAGAAGCCGCTAAGACAGCGAAAAAATGTAATGTTTATGTACCAGGCAAGCCAGGACTTCTGAACCGTACTCGGGGTAGGAGGTCTGGACGGCATGGACTGACGATATTCAAAGATTGGGCTGAAATAATAGTCGCCAGAAATCTTGTCCTGAATATAATCCAAAACTCCTGCTTACCTTGTGAATATTCCGAAGCATTTGAGCCTTATGTTCCGCTCGAAGTGAGCCAACTCTCCGTAAAATGAGAAAATGGGAAAGTGAGAGATTGTGAAAATGGATATTCACTTCGTTCAGCGTGATTGGTCCCCTTTCGCTAAAGCTACAGAGGATCTATGATGATTGGTGATTTGTGACTGGGTATGAATTGGTGATCGTTGATCGGGGAAGATGAGAAAATGTGAAAATGACAAAAAGAAGAAATAATGTGCTGTGAAGCTTCAACCACCGAAATTACCAGGAACAAGGACGTTAAAGGTTATCATAAAGAAAGCTGCACATAATGGCGGAGACGTGGCAGGAAAGGCAAGACTTGATCTGGAAAAGAAAAGCGGTA
>CAZAHZ010000407.1:0-2959 GCA_964485055.1 uncultured Candidatus Cloacimonadota bacterium | reverse complement strand
ACACTATCCCCCTGTCTTAAGTCAATCTACCGAGTACGGTATCTTAACTCAATACACCCCACACTCACTTGATCAGCATTATCTTCTTCATCACGCTCGCATTTTCACACTGCATTCGCACCAGATAAACTCCTGAACTCACCATCCTGCCGTTCTCATTTCTGCCATCCCAGACAATGCGATTATCTCCGGCAGGCAAAATCTCATCAGCCAGAACCTTCACCAGTTGCCCTTTCAGATTATATACTGCCAGCCGCTCCTGTTCTGCCTCCGGCAAATTAAATACCAATCTCGTCTCAGGATTAAACGGATTAGGATAATTTTCAATTTTCCATTTTCCATTTTCAATTATGACCTCATCTTCATCTATCTCCACCATCCCATACTCAAAAGCCCCCATATCAGGTGCCTCGCCCCAATATTCATCCTCATCCAGGTCTATTAAAACCTCCGCCTCATACTCAAAATATGCTGTTCCTGCATCAATACAGGGTGACGTCTGCTCAAGTAGATAATTTCCATTTGCAGGATCAATAAATAGCGGATTCGCATCAATATTGCCAGCCAACCAGTGTACAGCCCCGTTATTATTAATTATAATTGAGGAAATCCCCTCACCAATATCTGAATACGCTATGTTTATTATATTAAGTGAACCTGATCCATAAAAATACACTTGCTGAGGTGAGTTATTCCACATAATCCCGTTAACAAAATAGAATTCACAATTTGATATACAAAAAATGCCTCCTCCAAAAGTATCTGCAGTATTATCTGAAAATGTCACTCCCACCATAACAGGATTTGAATTATTATTGCAGAATATTCCTCCTCCGTAATTAATTGAATGATTTTCTGAGAATAGTGTATTTCTGAGAAAAGGATCTGAGTAATAAATATACATACCACCACCGTTATTAGCTGAATTATTTATTAGATTTACTCTTTCAATATTCATATCAGACATATAACAGTTAATACCACCACCACAACAATTGGAGTTATTATTCCTGATTGTAATATTTTCCAATACTGTTTCTGACTCATTGATACAGGAAATTCCCCCTCCATTACCAGCAGAGGCATTACTTTCTATTATTACATTAAATAAACTTAAATTTGAATCATTACAAAAAATACCTCCTCCATCAGCACTGGCAAAATTATTCAATACAATTGAATTTTCGATTGTTATGCTTGAAGCCTCAAAATAAATACCGCCCCCTGAACCATTCTCCGAATTCTCTGTTAAATTATTGGTGATTTCTACATTTTCCAAAACTGAGTTTGAGTTAAATAAATAAATACCACCCCCAGACTCATAAGATGAATTATTTACAACTCTCACGTTCATCATACTGAGATAAGAATTATTACAATGAATTCCTCCTCCCATTTGTGAATATCCATTTGTAATGGTTAAATTTGATACTGCAACATTATCATAATTGTGAAACCGCATTACATTCGTATAACTCTCGGCATCCAATATTACTGATTCTTCACTTACTCCTGTTAACGAGACGTATTCGGGAAGACTTATCGGAAAATATTCCCCATTAATTGAAGGACTATAAGTACCTTCTAATAAATTGATTGTGCAGGGATTTTCACTATTTGCACAAATCACGCAACAAGCGTATCGAATCGTCCTCAAGGGCATTTCTGAACTAATACCACTATTAATGTTATCGCCTTCTGGTGATACATAAAGATCACCTGAAACCTGATTATATAATCCATTTAAGATATTAAAAGTAAAATTTTCTATGGGGTATGTGTGAAAATCTGTTGGTTCAGCTACTGTAAATGTATCAACGACTACATACTGTGGACTTTCTGAATAAATCTCATTTCCTTGATTGCGATTACTCACATTATTCTCAAATATGTTACAGCGATTTTCAGCACTGAAATTCAATGAGCAGGATTCTTTACACATTATTCCACCACCAAAATTATAAGCTGAATTTCCCGATATAGTTACATTCTCTAAATTAAGTTCAGAATAACGACAATATAATCCGCCTCCTTCCTCTGCTATATTATCCCTCAGTATCAGATCTTCTAAAATTATATCTGAACTTTCGCAGTATATTCCTCCACCAAAATGCGCAACATTGTCTTTAATAACCAAATGCATCAAAGTAGGATTGGATGACCAACGGCAAAGAATACCGCCCCCAAATAAATCGTTTCCATTCATGATAGTAAATCCTATGACAGATGATGTAGAATCTTCTCCACAGATAAATCTGATAACACTTCTATTATGCCCTCCATCAATTACTGTCTGGGATATATAACTCGTATCCTGAGTTGTGCAATACCACGATCCCACCGTGATCCCTTTTCCATAAAAAATAATATTCTCCACATAAATCCCCGGAGCCACTATTACACTGTCTCCATCTACTGCTATATCTATCGCTCCCTGGATTGTTGCATAATCATCCGGAACATTGATAGTCGCTGCCCCAATGTCAATTGCCAATAACATAAACACAAAAATCATTATAAGCTTCATAAATTCCTCCAAACTTAGTTATTGAGTTGAGATGATGTACCCATCAGATCGACTTAAGAACGGACAACACTATCCCCCTGTCTTAAGTCAATCTACCGAGTACGGTATCTTAACTCAATACCCACGCATTCACTTGATCAGCATTATCTTCTTCATCACAAGCGCATCTTTACACTGCATCCGCACCAGATATACCCCTGAACTCACCAATCTTCCCGATTCATTTCTGCCATCCCAGATAAATCTGTTTTCTCCTGCCGGTAAATCTTCATCTGCGATATTTTTCACTAATTGCCCTTTCAGATTATACACTGCTACCCGCACTTGCGAAGCTTCCGGTAAATTAAATACCAATCTCGTCTCAGGATTAAAGGGATTAGGATAATTTTCAATTTTCAATTTTTCATTTTCAATTACGACTTCGTCCGTCTC
>CAZAHZ010000406.1:0-2961 GCA_964485055.1 uncultured Candidatus Cloacimonadota bacterium | reverse complement strand
CCTTGTCTATTGCCGTCTGCATTGCCCGGTATCCAACTACATGTCCCATGCCGTGATTACCATCCCAGACCCCAATTGCTGCCATATCACGTATTACATCTATTTTAGTTTCGGGAAATAATATCCCATCCTTAAAGCGGTCATAATACATTTTCAAACGTCCCGCACCATGGGACTCGATTCCTCGCAGATCACTCGTGATCAATACGTCTGCTACTATCCGGGCGTCATCTTCCGGGACGCCACATCCTTTCAATACCGCCTGCATCAGGCTTAACATTGTCTCTACTTTAATCTTCCTGATCATATTCTCATCCTTTATCCCGCAGTTTTTTTATTTCTGTCATAAATTGCCGGCAGCGGTCTCTATCCAGTTCATTCGACCAGATGCCGTCCCTTTTCAGCGAACTGCCGATGATAAATCCATCTGCCAGTTCCCAGTATTCTTCGATATTAGCTGCTGTCAACCCCGATCCGACCAAAACCGGGCAATTCACTGCCTGTCCGACTTTTATTAATTCCGCCTGATCTGCTGCCATTCCAGTACGGATACCCGTGACTATCACTCCATCCGCCAGAAAGAATTCTGCTGCTTTGCTCATTTCTGCAATATCAATATCTCCAGTTATCGCATGAGATGCATGCTTTTTCTTGATGTCACAATATATTTTTACGTTTTCTGCACCGATCTGACGCCGGTAGCGCAGCAATTCCCCCGCTTCACCGTTCATCATGCCTTCATCTGATATTTGCGAAAATATATACCCCTCTGCCCGGATAAATTCAAGTTCACATGCCTTAGATATTGCCAGGGCTGCTTTATTGGCTCCCGCCAGTACCTGTATCCCCATCGGCAGACTTATTGCTGATCTCACAGCATGACTGATCACGGTCATTCCTGCAATGATCTCAGCTCCAACTTTGCGGTTAAGATAAGGAAGATCATGCATATTCTCCAGCATGATCGCCCCAAACCCATTCTCGGCAAGCATTTCTGCTTCCCTCACTGCCCGCGCCATAAGCTCTCTGATGCTTGCCTGATACTTCGGAGTCCCCGGCAATGCCCCCACATGAACCATTCCAATCACTAATTTATCTTTTCTCTCTTCCATTATAAATCCTGCATTTTTCTTACTATTTTAACCTTTATAATTTTCTCTTTCCCGACTTCCTCATGTCAAGAATAATATATCCCCCAACTTCTTCCCAGCCCAAAGAAGTTCTGTTTATCATTTTTATTTCCCCGTTTGTTCCTTAGCAGGAGGATAAGCCAGAGGAATGTTAGGGTGAGGGGAGGGGGGGGGAAATGTCGAATATATGTCTGATGAGGTAAGAAAGTGATCAAGAGCATTACAGGAGAACTTATAAAAGTATCTAAGACTATATTTTAAGTATAATTAGGAGAGACGGCAAGCTGAAATTTAACTTATATATTACACCAGAAGGAGGGGAAAAGGGGAAGCAAATTCATAACATATTATATTATATAATTTTATGAAGCTCAAGGTCGAATATAGAAATTTCCATTCCACAACTGCTTTTTTTTATTTTTCCTATAGTTAGAAATTTTTATTTTTTAATAATCTGCCATTATAAGTTAATTTGAGGGTTTTCAGGTTCTGTTGAGTTTTTTTTAATTTGACATCTTGATAACAGTTTGGAAAAACTTAGAAAAATGAAAAGAATTGAAAATCTCGAAGAGAGAGGTAATGAGAAATAATTTAATAATATTGAAGTTTTTATAAATAGTTGAGGGGTAAATGTTCAGGTATATTAGAAAACGAGATAACAAGCTAGTTAAATTCGAGCCGGAAAAAATTACTCAGGCACTGGAAAAAGCGGGAGATGCTTCAGGTGAATTTGGGATTGATCAGGCAAAGAAATTAACGTTACGTGTACTGAATCTCGCCTATCAGATGGTAGGTGAGCGGATTCCGTCGGTAGAGGAGATACAGGACATTGTCGAGGAAGTCTTGATCTATTCAACCTTTAAACTTACTGCCAAAGCTTATATCATTTATCGGGATCAACATGCCAAGATCAGGGAGATCATATCTAATGCGGATATTGATATTATTGATCAGTATCTGGATAAACTGGACTGGCAGGTGAGTGAGAACAGTAATATGGCATATTCACTGCAGGGTCTGAACAATTATATTGCCAGTGAAATATCCAAGAATTACTGGTTGAATAAGATATATCCACCGGAGATCAGGAAGGGACATGCTGAGGGAGATATGCATGTTCATGATCTGGGACTTTTATCCGTTTACTGCGTAGGCTGGGATTTGCATGATCTTCTGTTGACCGGTTTCAAGGGAGCGGAAGGCAAGGTTGAGGCGCGACCCGCGAAGCATTTTCGCAGTGCTCTTGGTCAAATCGTAAACTTTTTTTACACCTTGCAGGGCGAAGCAGCGGGAGCACAGGCATTTTCCAGTTTTGATACTCTCATGGCTCCCTTCATCCGCTATGATAACCTCAGCTATCCCGATGTGAAGCAGGCAATGCAGGAGTTTATTTTTAATATTAATGTGCCGACGCGGGTAGGATTTCAGACTCCCTTTACAAATATTACCATGGATCTGGAATGCCCGAAAATGTATATTGAAGAAGGCGTGATCATCGGTGGTGTGGTCAGGGACAGCTTCTATAGTGAGTTTCAGGCTGAGATGAATATGATCAATAAAGCCTTTCTGGAAGTGATGACCGCCGGAGATGCCAAGGGACGTGTATTCACTTTTCCAATTCCGACTTACAATATTACAAAAGAATTTAACTGGGATAATCCTATGCTTGATTATCTCTGGGAAGCAACTGCCAAATACGGGATTCCCTACTTTTCAAATTTTATAAATAGTGAACTAAGTCCTGAGGATTCACGCTCCATGTGTTGCCGTCTGCGTCTGGATACCCGCAAGCTGGAAGCTCGTGGTGGCGGACTTTTTGGCGCTAATCCTT
>CAZAHZ010000405.1:0-2961 GCA_964485055.1 uncultured Candidatus Cloacimonadota bacterium | reverse complement strand
AAAAAATACGTCAATTGATATATCCCGATTATGGGGTTTTTACAGTGAACTCATGGTTGAATTGAATAATGTGGGAATATCTTATAATAGTGCAGTTCAAGGAGGTGGTATTTACTGCGGCTATGATAGTGAAACCAATTTGAATAATGTTTTGATAGAGGACAATTTTGCCAATGAAGGTGGAGGAATATATAGTTACTATAATGAAGCGGTATTCCTGAACAATACAACAATAAGAAATAACCAGGCAGCCAGTAATGGTGGAGGCATCTATAGCGGGTATAGCGGAGTGTTAAATTTAAGCGATAATGAAAGATCCAGTATCTATATGAATAGTGCAGGCTACCTGGGGATGGATATTTATTTTAATGAAAATGCAGAAAATACAACTGTTTATGTAGATACCTTTACAGTAGCAGAGCCTGACGCATATTTCATTCACTCAGAAAATGTGATACCTTATGAAATTCAAAACTGCCTTATTGAGCAGGTGGCAGAGAATTTGTACGTTAACCCGGCGGGTAGTAATGATAATAGCGGTTTATCGGCAGATGAACCATTAAAGTCTATCACTTATGCTTTAGCGAAGATCATAGCCACAGAGGAGCAGCCGGGAACAATATATCTGGCAGAAGGAACATATAGTCCCGTCATATCCGGTGAAGTATTTCCATTAAATATGAAAAGTAATATAACAATATCGGGTACTTCCCAGAATAACGTCATCCTTGATGCAGAGTGGAGCAGTAACGCTATCACATTATTCGAGGATGATAACTGCCAACTAAGTAATTTTAGCCTGGTTAATGGAGTTTCGGAAGGCAACGGTGGTGCTCTCAATGTATTAAACTCGCTATTAAAACTGGAAAGAGTGTCTATAGCAGGCAGCCATGCAGATCAACGAGGAGGTGGAATTTACTGCGAATTATCTGAACTGGAATTATACAAGGTACTGATCTATGATAATTCTTCCGACATAGCAGGCGGTGCTATCTACAGCACCGAAAGCGATATTAATATCGTGAATGCCACGATGGTCAATAATTCGGCGAATCCTGGGGGTGCTATATGTTGTTATACCAGTTCGAATATAGTAATCATCAATTCTATTCTCTGGGATAATCATCCGCATGAAATAACACTGGGAGGTATTTACCAGCCTTGCCAGGTGAGAATATTGAATTCGGATATCCAGGGTGGAGAGGAACAGATACAAGAAGGTAGTGGAAATTTGCTTTGGATGTATAATAATATGAATGAGGATCCGCTACTGGAATATCCACCGGACAATTTTTTTACACCAGGGGCAGATTCGCCCTGTATTGATGCGGGAACGGCGTACTTCTCATGGAATGGGGAAGTGTTTATTGATCTCGATGAAGATGAATATAATGGTTTGGCACCGGATATGGGATATGCCGAATATTATGTGGATAGTATTGATGAAAACTCCCAATTAATAAATCATCGTCCCTATTTGGGAGATAATTATCCTAATCCATTCAATCCCACAACGACGCTGTCATTCACATTGCCGCAGGAAAGCGATATTATGCTTATTATTTATAACTTGAAAGGTCAACAGGTAAAAATTCTGGCATCAGGCAGTTATGCAAAGGGAGACCATTCGATTATCTGGGATGGAACGGATAATGATCATGAACGAGTGGCGTCTGGCGTATATCTTTATCGGCTGGAAATTGCTGACATGGAGGTAGCAGCGAAGAAAATGATCATGTTAAAATGATTTAAGTGTAAACCTGGCAGAGATGTAGAAAGTGGAATGCAGAATAATGCAGTAAGCTATTTTAGGATTGTAAAGGATTAAATTGACATCAGCAGAAAAAATAGTATAATATAGCTAATAAATAATCAGGAGGGAAAAAATGGAACGGAAAGTATTAGTGATTTTTATGGTATTAATTTTTTCATTTGCAGTATTGTCTGCAGCAGACTTGGATGAGACACTGGAAAGTTTATCAGGTCAAGCAGCAGAATCTTACGTGGGACCCGTTGTTTCGGGATTTGGAGCAAGTCTTAATGGTGGCTGGTTTCATAAATCACCGAAAGCAAAATTTCTGGGACTGGAATTTGAGATCGGCGTAGTTGCCATGGCAACAATGTTCAATGATGAAGATGATTATTTTAATACAACCGGTACTTTTCAATTCACTTACGATCAGGCTTACGATTTAACCGAGGGGATAGATGAAGACATTAGACCTTATGTGATAAATGCAATCCTCGCAAGAGAGTTCGACGTGTATATGTATGGTCCCACGATCATTGGTCCAGGAGATGAAAATATAGTTGTTGAATTTCCCGGACTGGATATACCTTATGTTGATGAAAACGGAGTTCCTGGTTCGGAATTTGTTCAGCAAAAAGATATAGATACCGGGATCAGCGGATTATTGGATAATGCTCAGGCAATACCCATGTTTTCACCTCAAATCGCTATAGGTACTTTATTTGGCACTAATCTAACTGCCCGGATATTACCGCCGTTTGACGTTAAAGACCTTGGGAAAGTAAGTTATTATGGTGCCGGACTTCAGCATAATATTAAAGAGTGGCTGCCGGTAGCTCTTCCGCTTGATGTATCACTGGCAGGCTCCATGCAAATCCTGAAACTGGGAGATTATGTGACGGCAAATGGCTTTACAGCAGGATTAAATGTCAGTAAAACTTTTGGACCAAAAACATTTTCCATAATACCTTATGCCGGTTATATGCTGGAAAGTTCTAAAATGCAGTTTAGTTATGATTATTATTTATCAGATGATCTTGATCCTGTTTCGATAGATTTTGAAATTGAAGGAGAGAACAAATCCAGGATCACTGTAGGAACAACATTCAGGCTGGGATTAAGTCATTTAAATGTTGATTATAATATGGGTAAATACAACCTAACCTGAGCGATACATTTTTTACTTGAAACCTTTTGGGCGTTCTAAATCA
>CAZAHZ010000404.1:0-2981 GCA_964485055.1 uncultured Candidatus Cloacimonadota bacterium | reverse complement strand
TGACATCCAGAGTTAGACTGCCACCGCTTTCAAATCCGAAAGATGCCGGCAGATTCAAATTGGGTGGGTTATTTACTATTATATAATCCGTTCGCGTGATACTGTCTTCCGTGTCCCAGTTATACGCCCTTAAGCTGACCGAATATATTCCCGACTCAGTATAAGTCCACTGCGGAAATCGCTCTTCCGAGTCAATCGTCCCGTTATTATCAAAATCCCACTCATAACCAGTGGGATAACCACTTGATTGATTATCAAATTCGACTGTAAATGGAGGAACTCCCTGGATATCTTCCACCTCAAAATCAACTTCCACTACATTGGTCGAAAGTGTCAGGCAACAAACGGCATCCATGTTCATCCCGGAATACTCCCCGTTCCAGTCCATGGTATGCGTACTCCAGTCCCAGGTATCGTGAATATATACCTCATTCAAAAAGGAATCATATCCAATTCCCAGCATGGCATGACCAGACGTTTCGTCGGAAACAAAGATCAATACTGGTCTGCCGGCATCTATCTCGGTCATAAAGTCAATAAAAGTAAAATATGATACTCCACCTGTTGCTGAGGTATAATAATTGGAAGCATGATAATCCCGTGATGAAACAAAATTCGCCATCCCCGTGCAGCCGTCACGCTCCCGGAATCCACCCATTTCCGGCACTTCACTCAAACGGCTCCCGTCTGCCCGAAAATAAAATATAGTCGCCCCGTCAGATGCTCCCAGATTATACTGGCTAGTTCCCATATAATCTCCCGTACAATCTGCCCAGTCATGCGGTACCCAGCCCCCTGTCATCCACGGATCTTCTCCTTCATAACCTGCATAAACATAGTAATCATTCACATGACCACGAACATTGAGACCATCATAACCCTGATGCGTTGCCGAAAGAGGACTCTCTCCCCAGCCCCAAACCAGATTTGTCAACGGGCATACACCTCCATTCGCTGGTCCTACGTACATATGCGAATAACCATTCCGGTCATAATATCCCATCATCATAGCTGCTGATGTATTAGCACAGCCATAACACCAGTCAAAAGTGGGAACATCATCAATTATCACTATTTCCCGCTGCAGTCGAGCCTGCTCAATATCCACTGCCGGCATGCGAAAATCCTTCGGCGGTCGCCCATCGCAGACCATCTCCCATATCTCATTTCCATCTTCATCATATAATATGCGGTTCACCCAGCCCGGCACTTCAGCCTGCAAAATATTCATCATTGTTATTAATAAAATAAAAATTATATGTAACTTCTTCATCTTTCCTCCCGGAAATATTTAGTTAACTATACCAAGACCCCCTTCAGCGTCAAGCAGATTATAATATCCAGCCACAGAAGCTTCCCACTTCTCATTATCACAACCTCACAAATTCATTCTCCCCATCACTAACGCTAAGAAGCCATGTTTTCTTTAACGCAAAGGACGCAAAGGTGCAAAGGGCGCAAAGGAATATTTTTATATAGGGTGAAGAATTATTAAATACCAATTCGCTGCTTTTTTTTATAGTTTGCCAAGTACAAAACACACACCTTTTCAATAAAAACTGATTGGTTCTTCTGCCCAAAATCCAGGAAACAGTAAGTCATATAAATTGTTATTCTGAATTAGTAGAATTAAAAACTTTTAAAAAATACCTGAATCTATTTATTATCTTCTCTGCGTCCTTTGCGTTAAAATATTCTGGCATTCATCTGTGTTCCCCGCAATCCCTTACCAGTCGCACTCTATACGACACAATGATAATATATGGCATCGTTTTAAGTGCAACTTATGTTGTTCTGCGGTGAAGCTTCTGAGTATCCGGGAGCAATGAACGGGGAGAAAGTAGAGATTATGATAAAATATTATTTTATGGGTTAAACGTACGAGATTATTTTTATAGTCGCGGCATGAATGATTTAATGATTATTACGGTTACATACACTTGTAACCCACAGAGAAGCCACTCTAAGGTCACGGAGGTATTAAGGGGACGGGAAAATAGTGTAATGTATTTATTTGCAGGATATTATGGCAGAAATGTACATCAAAAGGGGGAATTTTGTAATTTGGAACTATTCAGCTGACAATTTATGAAGAGAAAATTAGAATTAATTAAAGAGAACAAAGGTAACAGTTTTTTTTTACCAGTAGAATAGAGACAGGCTTCAGTTGCCGGCAAATGTCCAATTCTTATCAAAATTGCTACATCGCTTTCCACTCCAGACGTAAAAGAAACAGATCTTTACCATCTCTTTTTATATTGTGTTCAAACAGCAGGTTTTCCCGTTGACAGGTAACGATAGAAAGATCATCTCCAAAACAGGCTTCAGCGATGAATTGCTGTTCGATCCTGTGCAGACGATGGATCTGGTAGAACTCCAGGGGATAGCAATTCAAGCACCATTGAGGGTAACAGGAATTATTAACATGGTTATTTACATCAATATCCGTAATTCGAACCTGCTGTATTATTTCCGAGGATTCATACTCAATCGCCCTCATTTTCTCATTAATCTTCTCCGGGAAAAGTATCGGCATGTCAATGTTATAATTGCCGGTATAATACTTTGCCGTGCGAACCGGTCTTCTTGTAGAAAGATCAATGACCAGCCAGGATGTGGAAACCTGACCAAGTATCTCATTATTTCCGAAAATTTCAAATTCGCGATAGCAGAATATCTTATCAGATTGTGAAGGCCAACTTCTGATCGAGATATTGTCACCCCAGGATGGCCATTTATTCATCTCAATGTATTGCTTATATAAAACCCAGGTCATATTATTTTGTCTTAATTTATGAAATCCGAGATTCATATCTTTAGAATGCAGCCAGGCTGTTTCCTGCAGGAACCGGGTAAGCACTGGCAGGCTCAGTATTCCGTTCAAGTCGGAATCATAAGAATGGATCATATATTCATCAGTCCGTTCTAATTTCATAATTAATCCCCAATCTTAAATTCCGCGGAGCTTCCTGCGTATAGGA
>CAZAHZ010000403.1:0-2983 GCA_964485055.1 uncultured Candidatus Cloacimonadota bacterium | reverse complement strand
GCAGTAATTGTTCAATATCTTCCAGATATAATTGCCTGAGATTTTCATTTTCCAGCAAACGCCGGTTAAGTGGACGCACACCCAGATTTGGGATGTTCAGAATATCCTGGGTAATCACGTCCCAGTTATTACTGTAAACTCCAAATGATTCGTTCATATCCCAGGGAATGAATTGAAATTTATCTGTTATGGTATCATGATAAAGATAATAATTCCTGCCCGAACCAGTATAGCTGTCAAAATTGGATAATGTCATATTGAACGCCATCATATAGACAAACTCTTCCAGATTAAGATAGTCTGCCATAGTTTCTTCAAAAGATACTGACTCACAATTATTCAGATTATCAAGCATTTCCACCAGATCACTCCAGTCATTTTGATCTTCGTTGATCTGGAGCTCATAATCTTCATAGTAATCTTCCTGATTACTGCCCCGATACAACATCGGTGCTCCGTCATCAGCCGCTTTATACAGGTTTCCCAGAATCCCTTCATAATACCTGGTAAGAAGAAACTCATCCACTTGCTCCACCTGCACATAAAAACCAAGCAATTCACCATCCACGTAGATATTGGCATAAGCCGTCCGAGAAGCAGGTACTGTTTTCCTGGCTATCTGATAGGAAAGCACTTCCCTCATAAAAGTCGGATCATTGATGCAATTGCTGAAATTCAGCTTGGACATTCCATAAAGCATCTGTCCGGTATATTCATCGAATTTGAATTTAAATGGTTTTTTGGGCGAGTTTATGGACTGAACAAAGGAAGAATTCCCCTTATAACGCACACCAACATTTTCCATTACTATTGTATCATTGAAGGTTACTCTGGCAGGAAAATATTCCTCTCCATGATAATAATAATATTCCAGCGAGTCAGCCCAGTTTTCCACCTCGAAATGCAGATCATATCTATATACAGTATTGCTTTTGAATAATTTCCAGGAAATATCTTCATCCGGAAAATATGTGTCTGTATTTTCCGCCATGAAGGACGGATACATTTGGATAAAATTCCCTGTTGCATTCGGATATCGCCCCATACTGATATCTGAAACCTGCACTCCAAAGGTTATCTGGTCTATCACATTCAGTTCCGCATTGCTGAGAATCAGGCTCTCTCCTGAGGCAGATATCTTGAAACCGGCATGAGTATCGCCCTGTTCTTCTTCTTCATCCGCCCAGATGATCAAATATTCTCCAATCCCTATGCTCATTGCCGGAAATGTCCATTTATCAGGTTCGGTTAGTTTATCTGAGAGATGCCAGCCAGTCAGATCTACCTCTTCAGTTGAATTGTTATACAGCTCCACCCAATCGTCATAACCACCTTCTGGATCGGTTACAACACTATTATTTGAGGCAAGGAATTCGTTGATCACCACTCCCTGACAAAGAAGTATTCCAGTCCAGAGCAGTATCACGATCAGCAGATATTTCTTCATAACTATTTCCTTATTCGAATTTAGTGAGAACCGTTCTGAAACCTATCAGATAATAATAATAACAGGGAGCAGAAAAAGTTCTATTGGTTGCCCGCAGGTAATTTGCCTGATTTGCCCAGCTTCCTCCTCGGATCGAATGCCAGCTCCCAGTCCCAGGTCCCACGGGGTCGGTCTGAGATTCACTACTATAGGCTCCATACCAGTCATGACACCATTCCCAGACATTACCTGCCAGATCATATAAACCATAATCATTCGGTTGTGTTGTCTTTACCGGATGTGTGCCGTAATCTGAACTGTCTCCACCAAACTGCCAGGAATTTCCATACCAGACTGCATAGCTATTAAATTCCGTGGAATCTGCTGCCGTCTCAGGATAGGGATCATAATCTTTCTGCCAGAAGAAATCAGTGTTGCTGTTACCCCGGCAGGCATATTCCCATTCTGCTTCTGTTGGTAATCTGTATCCCATTTTAGTTAGATCAGCAGTTACGTTCTCCAGTTCGCACAAGTATCCGGGAGTTCCAATTATGGCGTCATAAGTATAAACACTGTCCAGACCAGTAAATCTGCTAAGTGCGTTACAATACAATACTCCATCTCCCCACTCCACTTCATAAGCCGGATAATCATCCCCAACTCCATAAGGATTATTCCAGATCGGTGTAAAATAATCCGGATAGGCTACGGTCATCACACTGTCATATCTTGCCTGTGTCACCTCACTCTCATCCATCCAGAAATCATGGGTAAAATTCACTTCGTGAACTGGCATCTCATCTCCAAATCCGGTTTCCGAACCCATCTCATACTGTTTTCCACCCGATTCTATCAAAACCATGCCAGGCATTAAATATCCATAGATGCTGATCATCTCTAGATCTATAGTTGTTGTATCATTGGCTGTTACGATGACATCTTCCGGATATGTATATGGTTCGTAATCCGCATGTTCACTACTTAATTGATAAGTCCCCACCGAAATATCTAACACGAATATTCCGTTCTCATCACTTGCTGTCTGATATTCCCCCAGTGAGATTGTGGCATTATGAACCGGAATTGACGTGCTGCTGTCAGTGATATAACCTGCAACTGTTCCGGTTGTTGGATTATCGCTTACCGGATCATCATCTGCACAGGACAGCATAATGAGAAATATCAGTGATAAAATCATAATAAAAATTATATTCCTTAACATATTGGTCTCCTATATTCACTCTTACTTCATTAATATCATCTTCCGCATAGTGCTTTGATTCCCATAGATTAATTTATACAGGTACATGCCGGAAGCAACAGGTATATCATTATCATCTCTGCCATCCCAGGTCACACTATGTTTCCCGCCAGCTAAATGCTCAGATAATAGTGTTTTCACCTTTTGTCCTTTCAGATTATAAACAATCAACTCCGTATTCTCTGTGGACTCAGCGGTGAAAGAAGAAATTGTTGTTTCCGGATTAAAGAGATTAGGATAATTATCATATAACTTTAGTGAAAACTCCTACAGTTGCCCAGCCGATCCCGCTACCG
>CAZAHZ010000402.1:0-3049 GCA_964485055.1 uncultured Candidatus Cloacimonadota bacterium | reverse complement strand
CCTTCTCCCCTTCTCCCCTTCACCCCTTCACCCCTTCTCCCCTTCTCCCCCTCCTCAATCCTCCATCATCCATTATAGAACATTTCCTTGACTTTAAACCCCTCAATCTATGCTTGGCATTAGATATAAATTTAATGATATCAAGGAGAAGAAAAGATGAAGAAAAAGGTAATTATAATGGGAGCGGCAGGTAGAGATTTTCATAACTTCAATCTCTATTACCGTGACAACGATAATTATGAAGTTGTCGCCTTCACGGCTACCCAGATACCTGGTATTGATGACAAGAAATATCCGGCAGAATTAGCTGGAAAACTCTATCCGGCAGGGATCCCCATCAAACCAGAAAGTGAACTGCTGGAGCTTATCAAGCTGCATGATATAGACCAGGTCGTTTTTGCATACAGTGATGTAACGCATGAACGCGTGATGCACAATGCCTGCAAAGTCAATGCTGCCGGTGCTGATTTTGTCCTGATGGGTGTAAAGAACAGTTGCGTTAAAACTACCAAGCCCCTTATCACTATTTGCGCCACGCGTACAGGCTGTGGCAAGAGCCAGACAACCCGCGAAGTTGTCCGCGTTCTCAAGGAAATGGGCAAAAAGGTTGTTTCCATTCGCCACCCGATGCCTTACGGCGATCTGGTAGCTCAAAAGGTTCAACGCTATGCCGAACTTGCCGACCTTGAAAAGTACAAATGCACCATCGAAGAGATGGAAGAATATGAACCCCATATCGCTATGGGCTCGATCATTTATTCCGGTGTTGATTATGAAGCTATCGTCCGCGAAGCCGAAAAAGAAGCTGACATCATCATCTGGGATGGCGGTAATAATGACACTCCCTTCTACACTTCGGATAAAGAACTCAAAATACTTGTTGCTGATCCGCATAGAGCCGGAAATGAAATGACTTATTATCCTGGCGAAACTAATCTGCACCTCGCTGACGTGGTGGTGATCAATAAAATAGATACTGCCGAGTCGGATGACGTCCTTATTGTCCGCGATAATATCCGCGAGCAAAATCCCAATGCTGTCGTTGTTGATGCTGCCAGTCCGATCACGGTTGATCATCCTGAACTTATTAAAGGTAAAGTCGTCCTGGTTGTCGAAGATGGACCTACTCTCACACATGGTGAAATGACTTATGGTGCAGGCATTATCGCAGCCGAGAAATTCGGAGCAGAAGACCTGGTTGACCCGCGTCCCTGGGCTGTTGGCGAAATAGCAGCAACATTTGAGAAATATCCCGAAATCGGTGATCTGCTACCCGCTATGGGTTATGGCGACCAGCAGATCAAGGACCTGGAAACCACCATCAATGATACAATCTGCGACCTGGTGATCATTGGAACTCCTATTGACCTGCGACGTATTATAAAGATCAAGCATCCCGCTGTCCAGGTTGGCTATGAACTCCAGGAGATCGGCAGACCCACTCTCAAAGAGCTCATCATTGATTTTCTTAAATAATCAGTAGAAAGTATAATTTTACAAAAAGAGTCCGGTTATCGGACTCTTTTTTTGTAGGTACTAAGTTGTTCTTCTCTATTCCTTCTTTGAAAATTAGAAGAGATTTTTTTACATTTCTGAGAGATTCTTTAATTTAAATTCCTGACATTGAGTGCAGGTGTGATAACGGCAGAAGCTGTCATAGATATAATGAATTGCCTGTTGACAGCAGGCTTTTCTGCCAGTTAATTTTACCTGCGAATCGTCCATAAACTGGCGCATTGAGCGAGTAAGGAAATTATCCGGTAGTGAATGATAGTTTTTATAAATATTCAGGACAGCATCAGCTAAGTCAGTGAATTTATTTTTTTCAGCATAAAGCAGGGCAAGTGGAAGAATTATGTTAATAAATATAGTATCCAGGCGGGTCTTACCGAGTTTATATTTTTCTGGTAGAAAGTCACTTTGCCTTAAAAAGAGATCATATAACCTCTGATAGAAATCAGTGATTTTAAATTTACCAACGGGAAAAGAAAAGAGATTTATAAAATTATTGAATAGAGAGCCTTTGAGGGATTCATAAACCAGGGAAGAAACCTGCAGCAGCCTGATAGCTGGATGATTAGCTGGCATGAGCCGGAAAAGTTGCCAGTCAATATTTAGATGCGCAGTATAAAATGACTGCCTGGCGTATAATTCTTTCCATTTGAGAATAAATTCCTGGGGAAAAGTTGATGGCAATTTATCAATCAAACCGGAAGCACCCAACCAGATGGCGATAAGCTGCTGCTCGGTCATACCGTGGTCAGCAAAATTGCGAAGATCAGTATAAGTAATGTAATTCGCCAGTTGCAGCATCTGATATTTATTTTTACTGTAACCAAGTGCTTCCAGAATACCTTGATAGGCAAGCTGGTTGAAGCCGGTAAAATAAAGCTCTGCAGCAAATCTTTTTTCCTTTTCCCTAAGACGGAGAATACTATATTTCATTAACAGGGGTTTGAGCAGTTCTGGAGACTGTCCTGCAAAGAAAATGCAGAATTTTTCCTTTGGCAGATACGGGTCAGCCTGATAGTCAGAGAAAATGCGTTTGATATCATCATCAAGAAAATTCTGCAACTCAAAAATCTCGATCGGGCAGCCATTTTTATCTATGGTATAATCGAGTTTAACATTGTGCTGATAAACAACATGCAGGATAACATGGCAATAGTTGGGATCATCACTGTGTCCATGTGCTTTCCAGTCATACGTGGTTTTGTGAATTTCCACATCACCTCTAAGCAGGTCATTATCAAAAGAAATGACAGCTTCTCGGAAATCAGGACCAGCCGAGTTGCTGTATCTGCCAGGAAAAATGATCTTTAAATTTTTACCGGAAACCGTTTTAAGATCGCAGCTCAAATGCCCGGCATCCCAGATATGATAGAGGAAACGCTCTGTGAAATCTGTAGTTTTCATATTTTATTACTTCCTGCAATTATTTTGAATATATAAAAAGCTTTTCAGGGTTAAAAAAGTCAAAGGTTTTTTTTTGAGTAATCTGGCATCCCCCCGAAATTAACAGAATTTCTGCTGCTAAGTGGACTTGCAC
>CAZAHZ010000401.1:0-3080 GCA_964485055.1 uncultured Candidatus Cloacimonadota bacterium | reverse complement strand
TGGGTCTGCCCGTACGGTAGAGGAGATATTTTTAAAATTTCGGGGGGATGCCAGACTGATAAAGATAATATTGACAAAAAAATTCGGTAAATAGTCATTGTCATAGCTTCGCTATACATTTGCTGGAGCAAGGAGAGAATTTGAGATATATACAGAAGATTATGGGTCATAAGAGTTCAAAAACAACCGATATTTATACTCAAGTCACTTCTATTAGAATGAACAAAATCAAATGTCCTTTAGATAGAATAGATATGGAAGTATGATAAGTTATACAATAACTACCAAAGAAAGTTATTATTATAACAAAATTACTTAGTTATAGGTTAGTTATGCACAACAAAATAATGGGCGAGGTGTGCACATGTTATGCTTTAATTTGAAAACAGGATTCAACAATAGATGATTAGTTATTGTTGTAGAAGCATGTACTTTTGGGGATTACTCTCTATCTGATTCAACGATTTAAGGAGGAAAAAAGATTTGAGAAAAAAATTAAAAGAGGTAAAAAAGGTGGAAAGTAAAAAAGAAAAGATTTATTTTCTTAGCGATAAGAAGACTTTAACGATTTTGCTTTTATTTGTTTGTGCAATATTTATATTCGGTTGTACCGCCAATCATTATCTGATGTATAATGGTCCAAAACGACCATCAAATGAAGTTGCTATATTAACATCATATAGGCCTGTACATTTGTTAAAAATTGATGAAAAGATCACAGGTCATGGTGCGTACAATTATGGTTGGGTTGGAAGTTGTATAGTTGAACTTGAACCAGGCTATCATGATATTGTTGTCCAAACTTATAAAGTTTACTGCACAACATCATCTATGAGTGGGGGGTATGGTAGTGGTGGGTATAGTTATGGTATTGAAACTACATCTATAAAAAGTGAAGAAAAGGAATTAAGATTTTTATTTGAATCTGGGAAAATCTATCAAATAATTGAGACAAGTGGAAAATTTCATATCATCAAGGTTAAAAAGATTCCCCCAGTTCGTAAACCTTATGATGAAAAGAACAGAATCGAACCGATAGAAGAAGAAATTAGAGTGATGTTAAAACCCGGATTTTTATATTTTATTATTGATGACGGAAGCATCATTGACGGCAAACTCCGTCAAGTTAATAAAAAAGAAATTTTCGTGGAAAAAGGGTCTACTTTAATTACAATTAGAAGAGACAAGCTAGTTAACATAGAAAATAGTGATATGGAGGATGTGACTAATCAGGAGTTATCAAAAAAAGATTTCAAGAGAATCAACTATAACTATTATAGGGAATGTATTGATATTAAATAAAATAATTTTCGTAATCAATAAACTGACAATGTAGTAGCATTGTTCAATTGTAAGCTGTTATCCCCATATTTATTTCAATAATTTTTTGCTTATATTTCTTTCGTGTTAATTCGCGGTTTTCGTTGTTAATAATCTTACTCTGCATTTATCAGTGAAAATTAGTCCTATCAGTCCAATTAGTGTTCTATTTCCCTGTCTTTTCCCCTTTTCAATGATTGGTGACAGCTGTCGGTACTGCGCAAGTAGGGCGAGAATTACGACTAAATAGAGACATAGATTATCGAGTTTCCGTGAGATATTTCCGCTGGTGTAATTGGTTGATAATGATCGTCATCTGCGTCCCACTTGCGAGTACGCCAGCGGTACACGTAAGACTTAGCTGGGAATATTCTATCAAATCCAGGCTATCGTGCTGGGAATAGAGTTTTCAGTTTAGATGCTGGGTATTTATATCAAATTAACTGATAATTTATTCTCTGTCTTTTAAATACATCTTCCTTTTTCAGCGAAAGGGCAGACCGGCATCACTCATGATGTTTTCACAGGCAGTGCCGCCGATTATGATAAAAAGATCATTAAAGTTTTTGAATGCTGCTTTGAATTTATCAATACCTCTAACCATTAAGTTCTTCCTCCAGCATGTCTTCTAAAGCCTGTTCAATTCTTTCATCATGATCATCTTTCAGGCTCAGGTAAAGAGAATATTTATCTACAATATTTTTTTGTGTCCACAACCCCGGAGAATAATTCCAGATCTGGAGTTTTATGTTTGATTCAGTTTGAACCGGTTCTATCAAATCCTTGATAGAGTTATCCTTTGCCAATCTATACCAGTCATTTTTAAATATGGCATAAACGGGATTTTGGGGAGAAGCGATCAGAGAGTATTCGGTTAAAGCGGATAATCCGTCAATTTGAAGATCAAGATACGAGGGTATTTCTGCCAGGAATATTTCCTGGCTTACCGGATTTTGAAAGTAACTATTAACCTGTAGCCACAGAATTTTATTGCTTTTATCAACTTTCAAAATTTTATTCTTTTCCTCTCTGGCAACTATTCCGATATTTTTGTTCTCGAATTCCAGTAATGACCTTCGGATAGTAGCTTTTGAATATCCTGTAAGGAAATATAGCCTATCAACATCATACGGGCTATTGTCTTTATTGATCATCATATATAGAAGAATAGACTGGGCAGCAGGGCGGAAACTATTTTTGGGAGATTCAAAATTTGAGAAGCGTTCACGGAGATCAATTTTTATATCCGGCAGGTACATTTGTCTGCCCGGTACTATAAACTGAATTTTGTAATCTATCAGCCTTTTCCTGTTGAACGAATTGATACCAGATAACAATAAAATCACTTCTTTATTTGAAAGCTGCTTCAAAATATTCATTTGCTTTTTATATGATGCAGGAGTGATATCCGATTCATTTTTAGGATTTGCCAGAATATAGCTCATTTCATGGTAATGAAAGTCATAGAATTTGTAATTATCAGTTAGAATATAAGGCAATTTAAGTTGATCTAATCCTTTTACTTCTTTGATATCTGCATTAATCCCCAATACTTCATAAAGATAATTAACGCATTTATTAATTATACTATCCATAAACTCACTCCTGTTAATACATAATCATGATAATTGCATGAGATCATGACTGATGCTCTTATGCAATTATCATGATTTTATGTCAATATTTATTTTTAATTTTGAGTGAACATAGATTATCATGTTTATATAAACCCTAATTAGTTATTTTCATTAACCCAGGTA
>CAZAHZ010000400.1:0-3083 GCA_964485055.1 uncultured Candidatus Cloacimonadota bacterium | reverse complement strand
GTCACTTCGTTCCAACCTGGGGCTATTCAAATATATCCCCTATCGGGGATAAATAAATAATAAAAATTAAACAGTCTCATTTCTGGGGGGAGATGCCATATAGAAAATAAAATTGACATAAGTTAGAATGTGATAAATATAGTGATTAGATTTAGATGATGGGCATTAGGAGGAATATTATGAGGGTGAACATTATAATTTTGGTGATTATTTTATTGAGTGTGATGTATTTATCAGCAGATGGGGTGGAACCACAGGGGATCGGAACAGAGGAAGAGCCATATCTTGTGGATAGTCTGGATAATCTGTTGTGGATCAGTACTAATGCGGATAGTTGGGAAAGTTACTTTGTGCAGGTGGCAGATATTGATGCCAGTGCCACGGAGGAGTGGAATGAGGGAGCGGGATTTAGTCCGATCGGCTGGTGGGTCAGTCCGAATGAAATTCAGGCATTCAGGGGGAGCTATCTTGGTAATTGCTTTGTGATAGAGGGATTATATATCAATAGACCGGAGAATGATGCAGGAGGAATGTTCGGCTATACGATCACGGCAATACTGGATGGGATAAAGCTGGTTGATGCAGATATATGTGGAGATAATTATGTTGGAGGGCTGGCGGGATTTATTATTGGAACTCTCATCAGCAATTGTTCGGTAGAGGGAGATGTGAGCGGTGACTGGTCTGTTGGTGGTTTGGTGGGGTATAATTATTCCTCAGAAATCACGGATTGTTATGCAGCAGTTAATGTGGCTGGAGGAGAATATGTGGGTGGATTGACAGGTAATAATGCACTTGATTCGGAGGTAACAGGTTGTTATACAACTGGAAGCGTGACGGGAAGTGAGTTAGTGGGCGGATTAGTGGGTTATAATGTTAGAGCGGTAATTAATAATTCTTATACGACAGCCAGCGTAAACGGGAATTTCGGTGTCGGTGGACTGGTGGGTGAAAATGATCAATCAACAATAGCCAATAGTTATGCAAGTGGCGGCGTGACAGGAGAGGTTGAAACGGGTGGTCTGGTGGGACGAAATAATTCGGAGATATCCAGCAGTCTCTGGAATTTAGAGACCAGCAGCCAGTTGGAGGGGATAGGCAATAATGAGGGTGGAACAGTTATTGATGTTTTGGGTAAGACAACGGCTGAGATGCAGGAAATGGAGACCTATACCGATATTGGCTGGGATTTTGAAGGAGAGACGGCAAATGGGACGGAGGAAATCTGGGATATTGGAGAAGGACTAAATAATGATTTCGCCTTTTTAACTGCTCTGGAGTGGACAATCATAGAAAACGGGCTTTATGCCTGGTTTACAGCAGACAAACTGATGTTAGAATTGGAAGAAGAGGTGCATTTTTACGATTTATCTTCAGGAGAGATTGTAAGCTGGGAGTGGGACTTTGATAATGACGGAAGCATAAACAGTGAGGATCAGGATCCGGTCTGGAATTACAATGAGGCAGGAACTTACAGTGTGAGTTTGACAATTACCGATGCAGCCGGCAGGGAGAGCGAGACATTATTGAGGGAAGATTATATTGCAGTGATAGTTGGTGGAGAGCAGCCAGCAGGGAGTGGCACAGAAGATGATCCATTTCAGATAGCCAATCTCAGCAATTTATTATGGCTCAGCATCCATGAAAATTACTGGGACTGCTGTTATATCCAGACAGATGATATTGATGCCACAGAGACGCAGGAGTGGAATGAGGGAGCAGGATTCAGTCCGATCGGAGATTATGATAATGGTCTATTTATTGGTTCATATAATGGTGATGATCATATAATTGACGGTTTGTATATCAATCGCCCTGATGCCAGCAGTGCAGGTCTTTTTGGTTATGTAAACGCCGGGACAATAGAAAGCCTGGGTTTAACAAATGTGAATATCACGGGGTCATGGTGTGTAGGCAGTTTGGCAGGAGAACATAATCAGCCTGCTTTGATCGTTAATTGCTATGCCACGGGGAGCATTTACGGAGAGACGGAACTGGGAGGTCTGGTGGGACACAGTGTGCAGAACACAATCATAAACAGTTATTATAATTATGAGGAAATAACGATCAATGATCAGCATCAATATACGCGGGGAGTTTTACCTGCTGAACTATATAATGCCTGGATCAATAATGATCTCAGTCTGGATATTTCTGAGTATCTGGCTTATGAAGGTGGCTTTTATATGGTTAATAATGCGACTGATCTGGAGAAGCTTTTAGCTTTTGGTCAGAATAGTGAAGTTTCATTCAAACTGACAGTTGATATTGATCTGGGGGATAGACCGGATTTTTATATACCTTATCTGACTGCAGATTTTGATGGCGATCATCATATAATAGAAAATCTGAATATTAATGCCCTCTCGAATAGTGTTCTAGGACTATTCGGCTGCAGCGAAGGAGCGGAGATCACAAATCTGGGAGTTGTTAATGCTGAAGTGAGTGGAATAATCTGTATTGGTGGTCTGGCGGGATTAAGCATATCTTCGGAAATAAGTGATTGCTATGCGATTGGTAATTTCAGTGGTTCTTATTACAGTGGTGGACTGGTGGGAGGTTGTTATCAGGCAGCGATCAGTAATTCCTATGCCAGTGGAGAAGTTGGGGCGATATATTATGCGGGTGGTTTGACAGGTGATACATATAGTTCCTGCACTATCAGCAATTGTTATGCTACCTGTAATGTGACTGCAGAGCGGGTTGCGGGAGGACTGGTGGGCTTGAATGAGACCGGCACAATAAATGATTGTTATGCCACAGGCAGCGTGACAGGTGAAGAAAATGCCGGAGGACTGGTGGGAGTGAACAGCAGTTCGACAATACAAAACTGTATCTGGAATATTGAAACATCCGGGCAGACTGAGGGAGTGGGCGGTGATGAGGGAACTATCAATAATCTACTGGGCAAAACAACGGCTGAGATGCAGGAGATAAGCACTTATACGGATATTGGCTGGGATTTTGTGGGAGAGACAGCGAATGGTGATGAGGATATCTGGAGTATTGAAACTGGTATAAACGAGGGGTTTCCTTTTATTTATGACATAGAATACCCGGTCAGTAATGATGAAGTTCCGGAT
>CAZAHZ010000399.1:0-3088 GCA_964485055.1 uncultured Candidatus Cloacimonadota bacterium | reverse complement strand
CTGAATTTTAAGTCCTTAGTTATCAATTACTTATATTTAAAGTGCGAAAGTCAGGCTAATGAATATTATGATGGAAAAGTCAAATCAATCGCCTTTAATACAGCCGATGCTCCCGCCACTATCGGTGAAATGGCTGTCCTGCTCCCTAACGAAACCCAATGGAAATCTTTCCACCTCTTTGACACCTTCATCGTTCCCAAAAATACCAAATTCAAAATAAAAGTCACCTCCGACACATCCTACTTATGTCTCTATAAATAATCCAGACCAGGATAATCTGTCTGCTGCCATCAACCATTTCCTTTTCGCGGCTTTCGCGCTTTTCGCGGTCAAATATTCCTCTTCGTCCTCTATTGTTCACAATTTATTACATCTGCTCTTCCTAATCCCAATCAATTTATTTCTCGTAACTGATTCCACTTCAACAATCTCCCCATTTTCCCGCAAAATCACCCTTATCTCTATATATCAAAATATTATATCATCATTTCCTGCCCTCTCAGTAGCTTCCCTGTGGCTTTAGAGTGGCTTGACAAATGACTTGTTAATAATTATCTCACTTATAAAGCTGAAATAGTACTATTGTTTTCTTGAATTTCACATTAACAATTTTTAATTCTCATTCCTTTTACTACTGTATCTTCCACCAGGCAGGGTAAAGCTGATGGTATTTCATGGTGAAGAAGCGGTCGTCTATGAGGAGGATACTGCCGAGGTCGGTTTCGGTACGGATAACTCTGCCGGCAGCCTGGAGCACTCGCGTGAAACCGGGATAGGTATAGGCATAATTATAGCCTTTTTCGCGGTCTTCATAATAATTCCTGATCAACTCGCGTTCCTGGTCTATACCGGGCAAGCCGACGCCGACGATCACTGCTGCAGTGAGTGTATCTCCCACCAGGTCAATACCTTCGCCAAAAACTCCACCCATGACGGCAAAGCCGGCTTTTAATTCACCGGTTTTATGGAATTCGAGCAGATATTCATCACGCTCAGCTTCGCTCATACCGGTTTTCTGAACCAAAATCTGATGTTTAAGGTCAGCCTGTTCGATTATTTCCAGTCCCATTTTCAGATAGCGATAACTGGGGAAGAAAACCAGGATATTCCCGTTTTGCTGCCTGAGGAAATAGATGATCGCTTCGCATAATTGTCCGATCGTTTCTTCACGCCGGCGATACCGCGTCTGTATTCTTTTCCTGGTGATCCGCAGATTTTCGGGTGGGAATGGCGTAGGCAGGCTGAGAAATTGAGCATCTTCACTGCAACCGAATAGTTCGCGGTAATAATCAAAAGGCGTGAGTGTTGCCGAGAAAAAGCTCGCACTCTGGCAGCGTTGCAGGCATTCAGCGAGACGCTGAGCAGGATCGAGGCAAAAGAGCTTGATCGTCAGTTCCTGCTCTTCTCGGTGAAATAAGGTGCGGTAACTTTCACTAAAATTTTCGCAGCCCCAGAGGAAAGCGTTTACTTTGAAATAATATTCCAGCAGGTCTTTCCGGAAGCCTGTTTTATAATTCAGTGCCAGCCACTTGTCAGTAGCCTGGATAAATTTATGGGCAGGAGCGTCAATCTCGCCGGGGATTTCATCGCTGTGCACCTGATCCTTTTCCATCTCCTTCTTATATTGCAGAAAAATATTATTGATCTTAGTAAGAAGTTTGTAAATTTCGGGCAGTTGTCCTTTTAACTTCCGGCGGATGGAGAGGGTCTCACTTTTAGTCAGATCGCAGGAAAACATCTCCCTCGCCCTATCCACCAGGTTATGAGCTTCATCAATCAGAAAAGCATAACGCTCGCTACTGGCTTCAAAGAACCGACGCAGATATACCCTTGGATCAAAGGCATAATTATAATCACAGATGATGCAATCACACCAGAGAGCAATATCGAGCGAAAATTCAAAGGGACAGATACGGTGTTTCCGGCTGTAACTCTCTATAATATCCCGGTCATAGATCTTTTCAGCAAAAATGTCATAAATTGCAGCTTCCAGGCGGTCATAAAAACCTTTGGCATACTCACATTCGTCAGGATGACAGGCACTTCCGGGATTCGGGCAGATGCGTTCTTTGGAAGTAAGCACTATGAACCGGCAATCCAAATCCTTTTCGGCTAATATCGCAGCAGTCTGAGCTGCGATCATTTTGCCGGTTGTCCTCGCAGTTAAATAGAATATCCTGTCAGCCAGATCATTGCCTATAGCTTTGAGTGCCGGGAATATCGCAGCCAGCGTCTTGCCGATGCCGGTGGGAGCTTGTACCAGTAAGTGACCGGAATCCCGGATCGTGTGATAAACCTCAACTGCCATTTCACGCTGTCCCTTTCGGTATGAGGGATAGGGAAATATCAGGTTCTCCAGTGATTTGTCCCTCGCCTGCTGTCTTGCAGAAAGTTTCGCCGCCCAGTTATAGTACCTGGCGATCACGGTTTCCAGAAATTTCTGTAATTCTTCGCTGCTGAAATATTGTCTCTTGTCAATTTCTTCACGGCGATCCAGGTGATATAAGGCGAGTTGAATGTCCAATCCCTCCAGATTTTGCTGCTGACAGTAGATTGCTCCGTAGATCTTTGCCTGACCCCACCAGAGCAGGAAGCTCTGCTCGCTAATCACGTCCGGGTCTTTGGTGATAGTCTTGATCTCTTCCAGTACTGTTTCTGTTTCGGATTTGTAAATGCCGTCTATCCTGCCGCGGATCACCATGATAAAATCATCAGCTTCAAAACTATATTTCAGTGAAACTTCCTTTTCATATCCGGCAGGACGCTGCTTCTGCAATTTCTGATGGGCACGCGTGCCCTGCTGCATCCTCCGGCTGCTGATGTATGTCTCCAAATCAAGATCACCCTGGCGGTAATAGAATTCTATCAGCGTTCGGACACTGACTTTTAGTTCCGGTTTATCTGGCAAGTTCACGCTCGCTCTTTATCTTTATTCTATTAAGCCGTTTCTGCAGTTCAGCTATTAGTTTCCCGTCAATGTATTCACTGGCAAAAACCAGCTCCAGTGCCTGTTTCGTCCATTTCCCGGCTGCGGTAATATCTTTTTCCTTATGTTCGGCAAGTTTTGCCAGTTCCACCAGGGCATAAA
>CAZAHZ010000398.1:0-3102 GCA_964485055.1 uncultured Candidatus Cloacimonadota bacterium | reverse complement strand
GGGTAAGTGCTTTTATCGAAAAAAGTTTTATTATCCGAGATTCTATATTCAATAATAGTACCCAGCTTGAAACCTAAGAGAATGCCTTTTTTTATCCAGGTATTAGTAACCCATTCAGCCTCAATCTTTTCAGCAGCACGTATAGAACCATCTTCGAGTTTAGCCAGGAAGGTGGGGAATATTTGGCGGAAATCATCTAAATTTCCAGTATCGTAAGCGGTTTCAATAATTTTTATCATATTCACAGAAAACTCCTTATTTTTTTACCGGGTCTTTGCTCAGATGTTTCTTGAGAAATTGTCCGGTGTAAGAGGCAGGATCATTCATAATATCTTCCGGCGAGCCTTGAGAGACAATATAACCTCCAGCATCGCCACCTTCGGGACCAAGGTCAATAATATAATCTGCGCATTTGATAACGTCCAGATTATGTTCAATAACGACAATAGTATTTCCCATGGAGACAAGCCTATGTAGGACTTTGAGAAGTTTTTTAATATCATCAAAATGCAGTCCGGTAGTAGGTTCATCAAGGATATAAAGGGTGCTGCCTGTACTAGTTTTACTTAATTCACGAGCCAGCTTGATCCTCTGAGCTTCACCACCGGAGAGTGTGGTGGAGGCTTGTCCGAGTTTGATATAATTTAGTCCTACATCCATTAAGGTTTGCAGTTTACGGGCAATGCTGGGGATATTGGCAAAAACCTCTAGAGCCTGTTGTACATCGAGATCAAGAATTTCAGAGATATTGTAACCTTTGAAGCGGACAGAGAGGGTTTCTTTATTATATCTATGACCACCGCAGGCTTCACAAGTAACAAAGATATCCGGGAGAAAGTGCATTTCTATCTGAATAACGCCCGCACCTTGACAGGCTTCACAGCGACCACCTTTGACGTTAAAGGAAAAGCGCCCTGGTTTGTAGCCCCTGATCTGGGAAGCAGGGAGATCAGCAAAGAGTTGCCTGATAGTATCAAATAATTTGATATAGGTAGCCGGATTGGAGCGAGGAGTTCTGCCGATAGGTTGCTGGTCTATATTAATGATCTTATCGAAATAGTCTATTCCTTTGATCTCGGTATAATTACCGAGTTGTTTCTGAGAACGGTTAAGGCTATTGGAAACCGCAGGATAGATGATCTGGTTCACAAGCGAACTCTTTCCTGAGCCTGAAACTCCCGTAATGCTGGTGAAAAGTCCCACCGGGATACTGACGTCAATATTTTTTAGGTTATTCTGGATAGCTCCTCTGATCCTCAGTACTCTGTTATCTGGTTCAAGGTGTTGAGGCGGCAGCGGAATTTCCAGGCGGCGGGAAAGATATTTGCCAGTCAGCGAATCAGCAGACTTCATGATCTGCGAGACAGTGCCCTGGAAGATAACCTCGCCACCGAGTACTCCAGCTTGAGGTCCAAAATCAATTATTTGATCGGCATTGAGGATAATATCTTCATCATGTTCTACCACTATTACAGTGTTACCTATATCCCTGAGATGAAGGAGCATTTTCATTAATTTATGATTATCTCGCTGATGCAAGCCAATGCTGGGTTCATCAAGAATATACATCACGCCCACCAGACTACTGCCTATCTGCGAAGCAAGCCGGATACGCTGCGATTCACCACCGGAAAGTGTGGGGGCAGAACGATTGAGCGTGAGGTAATGTAATCCCACATTTTCCAGAAAGCTGAGCCGGTTTTTAATTTCTTTAAGCACTTCGAAGGCAATAATCTTGCGATTGCCTTCCAACTTGAGATTATCAAAGAAACTGTGACATTCAGTAATAGACAAGCTGGTGATATCGTGAATATTATAGCCATTAATTTTAACAGCAAGGCTTTCGGGTCGCAGTTTTTTCCCCTGACAGGTCTCGCAGGGTTTATCGGAGATATACATCATGTAATAGCGTCTGGCAGCTTCGGAAGTAGTATCGCTAAATCGCCTTTTTAGAGTAGGGATCAAGCCTTCCCAGGAGATATTGATTTCACCTTTGCTGCCGGTGGAAGTATCCCATTTGACAAGGAATTTTTTCTTTTTACCACCATACATAAGGATCTTTTTAATTTCATCTGAATAGTCTTTCCAGGGAGTTCGCAGGTCAAAACCATAAGATTCTGAAAGGGCTTTGAGAATACGCAGAGTCCAACTGGAACGTTTTTTATTTAAGGCACCCCAATGTGCACAAGCTCCCTGCATTATAGTGAGCTCAGGCAAAGGAACTATTTTATCAGGATCAAATTCAACGCGGGTTCCTAAACCATTACACTTGGGACACATACCCAGAGGGCTATTGAAGGAGAAATGCTGAGGAGAAAGTTCGGGATAACCGATCCCGCATTTGCTGCAGGCATTGGATTCTGTTAATAAAACTTCTTCACTGCGATCCACGTAATCAATCTTGACGGAACCGCCGGTGAGTTTGAGAGCAGTTTCCACGGAGTCCGCAAGTCTGGATTTGATATCTTCTTTAATAACCAGGCGATCAATAACTACATCTATGGAATGTTTACTTTTTTTATCCAGCTTGATATCTTCGGAGAGATTGTGGATGATACCGTTAATTTTAATACGGACAAACCCATTATCGCGAGCTTCATCAATTGCTTCCTTATGTTCACCTTTGCGGTTATTAACGAGTGGAGCAAGGATTTGAAGCTTTGTGCCTTCAGGATTTTCAAGGACAGATTGAATGATCTGGTCAACTGTCTGCGAGCCTACCACATCGCCACATTGATAGCAATGCTGGATACCAATCCTGGCAAAAAGTACCCGAAGATAATCATATATCTCCGTTACTGTGCCTACAGTAGAGCGGGGATTTTTACTGGCAGCCTTCTGTTCAATGGAGATGGCGGGAGAAAGACCTTCGATATAGTCCAGTTTGGGCTTTTCCATTTGCCCAAGGAATTGACGGGCATAAGAAGATAGTGATTCCACGTAGCGCCGCTGACCTTCGGCATAGAGCGTATCAAAAGCAAGGGATGATTTTCCCGAACCGCTGACTCCTGAGAAGACTATGAATTTATTGCGGGGCAGCACCAGATCTACATGCTTGAGGTTATGCTCGTGAGCTCCCTTGATAATTATATTTTTTTTGTT